>NZ_JACONW010000043.1 GCF_014357575.1 Pseudomonas folii
TCTCTTCCTGCTGCGCATAGCGGTTTTCCGGCACTTGCAGATTGAAGTGCTCGCGCAAGGTCGAGCCGCTGTATTCACTGCGGAACAAACCGCGTGCCTGCAGCACCGGAACTACCAGTTCGGCGAAGTACTGCAAGCCGTCCGGCAGTACCGAGTTGATGATGAAACCATCGGCGGCTTCGTGCTCGAACCAGGTCTGAATAGTGTCGGCAACCTGCTCTGCAGTGCCGACGAACTCACGGCGTGGCCGGGAGAAGAACAGCGCCACTTCGCGCAACGTCAGGCCTTCATCTTTGGCCAGTTGTTTGATCCGGTCCGAGCTGCCTTTCTGGCTGTTGGAACCCAGGTCCCCCAGCTCGGGGAAGGGCGCGTCCAGCGGGTATTGGCTGAAGTCGTGATCATTGAACGGACGGCCCAGCGCGACGATGGCG
Organism: Pseudomonas folii; assembly: GCF_014357575.1. GTDB lineage: Bacteria > Pseudomonadota > Gammaproteobacteria > Pseudomonadales > Pseudomonadaceae > Aquipseudomonas > Aquipseudomonas folii. Next base: position 432 of record NZ_JACONW010000043.1, read on the forward strand.
TCTTCGATGCTCACCAGCTCCACGGCCTGCTGATAACGGCTTTCAACTTCTGCTTCATCGCGGCCGACGATAGGGCGGATGCCCGGCAGGATCGATAAATCCTGTGCGTTACGACCGAAGCCCACCGCACGTTTTTTCAGGTCCCGGTAGTAAGCCTGCGCTTCTTCCAGCGACTCGGCATGAACGAAGATCGCATCTGAATATTCGGCTGCAAAGTTGCGTCCGTCCTCGGAGGTCCCGGCCTGGAAAATCAGCGGATGGCCTTGTTTCGAGCGGGCGATATTCAGCGGTCCTTTGACCGAGAAAAACTCGCCTTTGTGATTCAGCGCGTGCAACTTGCCGGGCGTGAAGAACTCGCCGGTTTTTTTGTTGCGGGCGAAGGCGTCGTCCTCCCAGGAATCCCACAGGCCTTTGACCACTGAGACGTGCTCTTTGGCAATACGGTAGCGGACCGGATGCGGCGGGTGCTCGCCTTTGCTGAAGTTATCAGCAGTACCGCTGAGCCAGGACGTCACGACGTTCCAGCCAGCGCGACCACCGCTGATGTGATCCAGCGAAGAAATCTGTCGCGCCACCTGAAAGGGTTCGGTGTAGCTCACGGTGACGGTGGCGACGAGGCCGATATTTTCCGTGACCGCTGCCAGCGCCGAGAGAATGGTCAGCGGTTCGAAGCGATTGAGGTAATGCGGGCTGGACTTCTCGTGGATATGCAGGCTGTCGGCGATGAACACGAAATCAAATTTTGCTGCTTCTGCCAGTTTTGCCTGCTGTTTGTAGAAGCCGAAATTGACGCTGGCATCTGCCAATGCGTTCGGATGGCGCCATTCGCCCCAGCCGTGACCGACACCGTGGACCATTGCGCCTAGCTTCAATTGACGTGGCTCTTTTTGACGAGGCTTACTCATGAGCGTGCTCCGGAATCTGAAAGGGTTTGTCTGAGGATTAATGAGCGGCTGTTTGCACAACCTGAGCACGGGAAGCATTGAAGCTCTTGTCGAAGCCTTTTGAGACATCGATCGATTTGGTCAGGATGCCTTCCTGTTGGTAAATGTCAGCGGTGGCTTGCAGTCCCTTGATCACGTTGTCGTCGATCTCTACGCGGTTCATTTTGGTGGCGTTGGCAATTTCCAGATGAACCTCGATCGGCAGGCCGGTGATCGCAGCCTGAGCCTTGGCGTACTCGCCGGGGTGGGTGTTGCTCCACAGATAGGCGCGTTCAACCCGCGCAACGAAGTCGTCCAACTGCGCGCGCTTCTCAGCGATGGCTTTGCTGGTCGCGGCCAGATACAGGTGATTGCTCAACAGCTCGCTGCCACTGACCAGAACGCGGTCATGGCTCTGGGTGGTGGCGACCGTGGTGTAAGGGTCCCAGGTGGCCCAGGCATCGGCTCCGCCGCTAGACAACAGAATGCGCGACTCTCCCGGCAGCAGGTTGATGAAGGTGACATCGCTGGTTTTCAGGCCTGCCTGACGCAAGGCCCTGATCGCCAGGTAGTGGCCGATGGAGCCGCGTCCTGTGACGATGCGCTTGCCCTTGAGGTCCGCAACGGTCTTGATCGGTGAGTCTTTGGGGACCAGCAGGGCGGTGGTAAAACGGCCTTCGGCGTGAGTGATGCTGACCACTTTCAAAGGCGCGCCAGCACCCAGGGCAAATACGTAAGGCGCATCCCCCAGCGCTCCGACATCGACGGCACCGGCGTTCAACGCTTCACCCAAAGGTGCTGCGGAAGGGAATTCTGAAAATTTGATTTCGTAAGGAACGTTCTTCAGTTCGCCGGAGACTTGCAGCAGCGCTTTGATCGTGGATTTCTGATTGGCGACCAGCAGCGGTTCGAGATCGGCGGCCATGGCCTGTTGGCCGAGGGCAACGCTCAGCAGCGCGCCCAGCAGCAGTTTCTTGAAATTAAAGGTGTTCAACAACATGGGTGTATCTCCAGGCTAATGGCGTGCTGGCAAGGACCTCCGCCTGGAGGGGTCGGCCCTGCTCTTGAAAAAGGGTCAGATTGTTATCTAGATCACCTGAAAGCCGTGGGTACCGTCACGGGCGAGCTGCTCCACCAGACCGAACTCCCAGTCCAGATAGGCCTGCATGGCTTCGCGTGGAGCATCGGTGCCTTCATAAGGGCGGCGGTAGCGATCAATGCGCGGCGAGGCCAGCTGGCTTTCGCCGGTTTCCAGCGGTAGGCCGGCCTTGATCCAGTTGGCGGTGCCACCCTCGAGCAGGAACACCTGCTTGCCGGTCAGGGCTTCAACTTCGGGCACGGCAAAGCGCGCGAGTTTGCTGCTGCCGCAGGTCAGTACATAGCGTTCGGCTGCAGGGATTTTCTGCAGCGCGTCCTGCAACTGCGCGCGCAATGCCCACCAGGCCCCCGGAATATGTTGCTTGACGTAATTGGCGCTGGCGGTGAAATCCAGCACTGCCACGTCGCCGTGCTGCTGCCATTCGGCAAGGGTCTGCGGGCTGATCTCTTCCGCTTGTACGGGGGTGGGAATCGGCGCGCTCCAGTCGCCTTGTTCGCTGAAGTCGCTGGCTTGCAGATCATCAACCACAAACACTTCCCAGCCCAGTTGGGCCAGCCAGGACGCCGACATGTTGGCGCGTACGCCGTCGTCGTCCACCAGGACCAGACGCGCACCGCGCACACTGGCGTAGTGATCGGTTTCCTGAACCAGTTGGCCGCCCGGTGTAGAACGTGCGTTGGGCAAATGGCCTTTCGCAAACTCTTCCGGCGTACGCACATCCAGCAGGTACGTGGTGCGCGATTGATCGGCCTGCCAATTGCTCAGTTCGGCGCGGGTTGCACGGCGCACGCCAGCCTTGTCGGCCACGCGGCGAGCGTCGGCACTGGCCACTTCGCGGGTTTCGTCACTGACGGCAGCAAAGCGTCGCGCCTGGCCGTGGTCGAGTGTCTGGCCTGCCAGCAGCCAGCCGATGGTGCCGTTACGCAGGGCGCTCACTTGATTGGGGATGCCTGCGTTGACCAGCGACTGGGTGCCAATGATGCTGCGGGTGCGGCCTGCACAGTTGACGATGATTCGGGTGTTCGGGTCCGGGGCCAGTTCGCGGGCGCGCAGCACCAGTTCAGCACCGGGCACGCTGATGCCACTCGGGATGCTCATGGTCTGGTATTCGTCGTAACGACGAGCGTCGAGCACCACGACGTCGGCTTTGGAATCCAGCAATTGCAGCACTTCTTCAGCGGCCAGCGAAGGCGTGTGGCGATGGTGTTCAACCAGTTCGCCGAAGGCTTTGCTGGGCACGTTGACGTCGATGAACAGCTCGCCGCCAGCTTCGCGCCACCCTTGCAGGCCACCCTCAAGCAGTTTCACATCGGTGTAGCCCAATTTCTGCAAGCGCTCCACAGCACGCTGAGCCAGACCCTCGCCGTTGTCGTATACCGTTACGGCGGTGTCGAGGCGCGGGATGCGCGAAAACACTTCCAGCTCAAGCTTGGACAGCGGGATATTGGCCGCAAACAAAGGGTGCGCTTCGGCAAATGGGGCTTCTTCGCGAACGTCCACAAGGGCGAGTTCTTGATGGGCCAGCAGCGCCTGGCGAATATCGGCGAAGGAGCGGGTTATGGACTGAGTCATTGTGCTTGGCTCTCTTTGGCAGGGCTCTCTTTGGACAGATCCCAGATGTTGGGTAGAAAGGCGTTGGAATAGCCGGAGATAAACAGTTTTTCAGTGCCGTCGGGCTGGTAAACCGCCCGCCGCACTGCGCCGATGTTGGCGCCATAAACGTGAATGCTGATCGAGACCTGATCGCTGAAGGCGTTGCTGACCTGATGCACGTCATTGCTGCGTGGCGACAGGGCTTCCACATGACCGGGTTCGAGACGAATCGCCTGACTTTCTTTTTCCAGTCGACCGTCCGGACTGCGGGCAAAGCCCTGGGAGTATTCAGCGCCGCGCAACATGCCGATCAAGCCCCACACGCGGTGGTCGTGGATCGGCGTGCTTTGGCCAGGGCCCCAGACGAAGCTGACGATTGAAAAGCGCTGCCGGGAGTCGGCGTGTAGCAGGAACTGTTGATAACGCTCAGGGCTGGGAATGGCGTATTCGTCCGGCAGCCAGTCGTCGTAACTGACCAATTGGCCCAGTAACTTGCTGCCGCGGTGCAGCAGATCACTTTCGTGCGGGTTGCTGTCGATCAGCTCGGCCAGTGCGCCGATGAATTCTCGGAGTCGTTCGGGGTGTCGTGTCTGCGTCATGTCTATGCCAGCGCCAGGTTAATGCGTGGCTTAATATAAACATAATGGGTTTAGCTAATATGCGATTATTTTATGATTAGGTTATAACCAAAGGTGCTGAAAAAGTTTAGCGGTACTGCGCTATCTCAAATAGTGCAGTCGTCGTGGGACCGGCTTTAGCCGGGAATAGGCCGGTACAGCCACTGGAAATGTGTCGCCAGAAATGCCGCTTTCCCGGCTGAAGCCGGTTCCACGTCGCCTATGCGCATCTGCCACAAGCGTTTTGTTGAACTCCAAGGTCTTTACAGGAATGTGCAAAATCAATGGTCAGCTGGAATACAAAACGCTGGTCAAGTCGAGTGGGCCTCAAGCCGCAGGCGTGGCACTACGACGGAACACCGATTTCCTGAGCAGCACGGCCATCAACACGCTCAATACCACCATCCCCATGACCAGTGCCGGGAACGAGATCCACCACGGAACACTCGCCGTCATCATGCTGAATTCAGACATGCCGCCAATGCTGGCGATCAGGTTGAGGGGCAGGAACACCACGTTGACCACGGTCAGGTTGCGCAAGGTCGCGTTCATATTGTTGTTGGCCATGTTGCCCCTGGCGTCCATCAGCGAAGCAAACACGGTGGAGTAGATCCTGGCTTGCTTGTAGCACTGATCGTTTTCGATCTTGAGGTCGTCCAGTAGCGCGATGACGCGGGCAGGAAATGCATTGTTCTCGGCGTGGTGATGCAAGCGTTCGAGGACCGCACCGTTGCTCTGAATCGCGTTGATGTAATAGATCAGGCTTTCACTGAGATTGAACATCTGCAGCAGGTGCTGGTTGTCCAGTGATGTGTCGAATTTCTGATGCAGCTCCCGGGCGATCAGCTTGATCACCCGTAAGTGACCGAGGTAGTGGTGCACGCTGTTGAACAGCAGGTCGATGAGGATATCCAGCGGGTTTTTCAACGGCCGGTGAGTGCTCGCGGGGCTGAGCAATGAGTTGCTTGCGGAAATCACCACTAGGCTCTCGGAGGACAACATGAGGCCAAACGAGGACACTTCAAAGGACATCGCCGCAGCGCCCGAATAGCTTTCCGGGCGCTTCCAGATGAGAAAAAGCTGACCGTCATGAAATTCGATCCTGGACACCTCATCAGGGTCCAGTGCGGACTCCAGCATATGGGCATCCACCTGGAAACGTTGATGCAGAAACTCCCGTTCTTGCGCAGTAGGGTCCGTGCATAACAGCAGAGGCGCTTGCTCGTCTGTTGTTACCTGTAGCGTCGCGTCGATCAGGCTGTAGCGTTCAATCATTCTGGCGTCTCTACTGCAAGGGATTACTGGCCATAACCTTGATGCTTGAGCTCCAGGCGCCGGATGAATTCCTGCAGGACCCTGTCGTACAACTGCTCTTCAATGCAGGCATCTTCAATACCCGCATCCAGATTGGGGTTGTCGTTGACTTCAATCACCACCAGGCGCTCATTGGTCTGCTTGAGGTCGACGCCATAGAGCCCGTCGCCGATCAGGCTGGCGGCGTCTACGGCCAGCTTGACCACCGCTGGCGGTACGTCTTCGATGGGGATAGTTTCACAAAGGCCGTTGACCTCACTGCCTTGCGCTTTGTGGTTGTAGATTTGCCAATGCCCCTTGGACATGAAGTAGAGGCAAGCATAAAGAGGCTGTCGGTTAAGCACGCCGATACGCCAGTCAAACTCGGTGTAGAGGTACTCCTGAGCCAGCAGCAGCACGGAGTGCTCGAACAGCTCGGCAGCCGCCTTGGCCAGCTCTGCCTGGTTTTCTACTTTGATTACACCGCGAGAAAAGCAGCCGTCCGGGATTTTCAAAACGACGGGAAAACCCAGGCGTTCGCCAATCTGTTCCAGGTCCTGAAGGCGATCGCGATAAAGGATTTCTGTCGCGGGCATCCCCAGGTTGTGTTTGTTGAGCAGATCAGTGAGGAACACTTTGTTGGTGCAGCGAAGAATCGAGTTCGAATCGTCCATCACCACGAGGCCTTCGCTCTCGGCTTTCTTCGCGAAGCGGTAGGTATGATTGTCCACGCTGGTGGTTTCGCGAATGAACAGGGCGTCGTATTCCGCCAGTCGCGCATAGTCTTTCTTTTCGATCAGTTCCACATTGATGCCCAACCTCTGGCCAGCACTGATGAACCGTTGAAGCGCCAGCGGATTGGAGGGCGCCAATGCTTCGCCTGGGTCATGCAGGATGGCCAGGTCGTAACGGGACTGGCGTAACGAAACCGGCTGGCGCCAGATCCGTCGATTGAAGGTGTCGAGCGCGGCGGCGAAGTCATGCTGTTGTTCATCACGAAGCTTGTGCAGCGCCCCGATCTTGATTCCTGCGATCTGCCAGCGCTGGTTCTTGGTGAACTCGACTTGCAGGATGGGCGTCGGGAAGGTGTCAAACAGCTGCTGCGCCAGGCCCTGCAAGGGGACCAGGTCGGTCTTGCCAAAGTGGAAGGTGAGGGTAAACCCTTCTGTTTCGCCATACGGATGGTCGGCGATGGCGTCATCCAGCATCCGGTCCAGGTCTTCGAGCGCCAGGCCGTAGAGCGAGCGTTTGGTCAGCTCACTGATGGTTTTAACGGACGGAATGACTTTATGGCCCCGCGCTTCGGCCAGGAGCGAACAGTAGTAACCGTGGCCCAGATACTTATAACTTCGGCACAGGTTAATGACTTGAATCTGTCCGCCAGGATTTTTATATCGCTTGTCTTCCAGGTATTCCTGAGCGGTGACGATACTTTCACTGGGCAAATAACCCTGCCAGTCATCGCGGCGCTCCACGATCACCAATAACTTGCTGGGCGCAAACAGCAGTGCCGTGCCTTCGTCTTTAATAACAGGCAGATTGGACTCGACCTTTGGTAGTAATTCCATTACGTTTGAATACACCGAAACCATGATAAGAAGTGCCTTAGCCGTGCAGGTGTTTTCTATAAAACATATTTGATTTTAACTGTCCTCTTTCGTTACGTTTTATTTACGGTAATCCCATGGATCTTAACTATCGCTTTGCTACCGCCGAAGATATTCCTGCCCTGGAACTTCTGGAGAACCAGTGCTTCGAGCAGGACCGACTGTCCCGACGTAATTTCTTATGGATGATTCAGCGCGCGCACGCCAAGTTGTTAGTTGCCGAGGATGATCGAGGCTTGTTGGGGTATTCACTGGTCCTGTTTCATCGAGGCACTTCACTGGCGAGGCTGTATTCGCTGGCCATTGACTGCCGGGCCAGAGGGCTGGGCCTTGGCCTGTCGCTGCTCGAGCAATCAGAGCAGTTGGCGATTGAGCATGAGTGCGCACACCTGCGTCTGGAAGTGCGCCCCGACAATCCCTCGGCGATCCGCCTGTACGAACGGGCCGGGTACCGGCTTTTTGCCGAAGTCGACGATTACTACCAGGACCATGCCCGAGCCCTGCGCTATGAAAAGCGCATTGTCCTGCCGGTGCCGGGCAGCGTCTCGGCCGTTCCTTATTATGCGCAGACAACCGAATTTACCTGCGGGGCGGCGTCATTGCTCATGGCGATGAAGGCACTCAATCCTGACCGGGTCTTTTCGCGGGACGAGGAAATTCAACTGTGGCGGGAGGCTACGACTATTTTCATGACCTCGGGACACGGGGGCTGTAGCCCGCACGGGCTGGCACTGGCCGCATGGCGGCGTGGGTTCGATGTGCGTTTACAGGTCAGCCGCTCGGGCCCGCTGTTTCTGGACGGTGTACGCCGTGAAGACAAAAAATCAGTCATGCGGCTGGTGCATGACGGGTTTTGCAGAGAGCTGCAAGCCAGTGGTGTTCAGCAGTCCAAGTCACGTCGCCTCGACTTGCCACAGGTTTTCAACGGCGGCGGCATTCCTGTCGTGCTGATCAGCAGCTATCGGCTGACACGTTCCAAAGCGCCACACTGGGTGGTGGTGACGGGGTGTGATGAAGACTTTGTTTATCTGCATGATCCTGATCTGGACCATAGCCGGTATCGTCAGCGTCTGGATTGCCAGCATGTTCCATTGACGCACCAGGAGTTCGAACGCATGAGTGTGTTCGGCAAAGAAAAAGTCAGAGCGGCACTGGTTCTATTCTGAGTAAAGTGGGGCGGAATTCAGGGCGCCCCCGTGACATACCGGCTTGATTCGTTATTTGATTTTTTAGCGCAAGTTCAATGTCAGTGCGGCTTGTTTTTCTTTGAGTGTCTGGCGCTCAGGTATTCAAAGAGAAATGAAGCAAATCCGAAAACACCGATCATGATGATAATCAGGGTGCCTAATTCCGAATTTTCCATGTTGAATCTCACGTGGGGAAAAGAGTAGGGAGACTAACTTCCCATTGATAAAAAACAATCATGTTTACGGCGTCTTTACGGGAGGAAAGCAAACCATACGAAAACCATACGCATGGATAAGTACGCTGCACGTTGGTACAGGGGTTTCAGTGCTGTTGAAGTCACTGACATGACACTCTCGCACAGCAAGCATTGAACCTGTGGAAGATCTATTTTGTGACGTGCGACGTGGGACCGGCTTTAGCCGGGAAAGCGGTATTCCTGACGACCCATTATCAATGGCTGTTCCGGCTTCTTCCCGGCTGAAGCCGGTCCCACGACATTGCGCCGATACCTGGATTCCCACCGTGATCCCGATTCCAATCAAGCGGTTGGGTGTTGTTTTTAAGTGCCTGCCATTCTCCATACCAGCTGCATTCTCGTAGGCATGCCGTTTTCTCTCCCCCTTTGGCAGCGATGTACCCCCAGAGCTATCCACACACCGCAAATCCCACTATGCTTTTCGCCTATCTCTCATCTGTCTTTTTATGTGCGGTCCGAATGAAAATTGATGATATCGATGCCTTTGTGGCGGTGATTCGTTGCCAGTCGATCAGCCATGCGGCGCAATCCCTGGACCTCACCCAGCCGGCGATTACCCGGCGGGTACAGAATTTCGAGCAGGCGTTGGGCGTCGAATTGTTCGACCGCAACACCAAACCGCTCAAGCCGACGCAGATGGGCAATCAGGTGTATCAGCGCTGTCTGTCGATCCTGCGTGAGATGGATTCCTTGCGTGAGCTGGTTGCCAGCGATACACCGCCCAGTGGTCTTCTGCGTCTGGGGGTGCCGCAAACCATTGGTGACGTGGTGCTGCTGGATGCCCTCAAGCAATTGCGCAGTGAGTTCCCCGATTTGCGTGCGCAAGTGTCCACCGGTTGGGGCAGTAACCTGGTCAGCAAAATAGAGAACGGCGAACTGGATGCCGCCGCAGCATTGTTTCCGGCGGGCAAGATTTTCCCGGAAAACATCATGGGTGAGTCCATCGGCAAAATGGAGCTGGTGGTGGTTTGCGCTCGCTCTGCCTTGCCCAAAGGCTCGGTAAAACTGGCCGACTGTTATCAACAGGGCTGGGTGCTGAATCCTGACGGCTGCGGTTTTCGGGCGGGGCTGCAACGGACCTTGTCGGATCAGGGCCTGAGCTTGAAGGTCAATCTGGAAACCTTCGGCACCGAACTGCAACTGGGCCTGGTGGCGGATGGTATGGGGTTGGGTCTGGTGCCACGTCCGTTACTGGAGCGCAGTGTCCATCGCGAGCAACTGGCGGTGTTGCCGGTCAAGGATTTCAAACCGGTAATGGACCTGTGGCTGATCTATCCGCGCTTCCTGGGCAATCTGCAAGGGCCGGTCAGTTCGTTTGGCGACCTGGTTGCACGCTCGCTGAAGCAGGTTAAGGACGCTGCTTGATTACACGCAACCGCTCCTGAGTAGCAGGGGGGTGGTCCTTCAAAATGCACTCCTCTCAGTCTGAAATACATATTCTGTGGGAGCTGCCGAAGGCTGCGAAGCATTTACCCTGACACACCGCCATCGCAGCCTTCGGCAGCTCCTACAGGTATCGTCGACCTCAGTAGGCTATATCACCGCTGCTATTTCTTCGTCGCGCTTTCCTTGTTTTTCGACCACATCTGGTATCTCGCCGATGCGCTCGGCCAGCTTTTGCTCGATGGCTTTCAAAAAAATGTGCGCAATCGTGGAACCGTTTTTTTGGCTCTGACCACTCAGCATTCAGATCACCACGGGATCGGACTGATGGCGGATGACAGATTTTTCTCTGCGCAAGCTGTGCACAAACGCTCGCGCGCGCGTGAGGGCGTTGTCTTCAGGCGTCGTCTCCGGAAAAACCGTTTGATGCGCTCAGTCTGTGTGGGCGGGGTGTTGATGCTCGCAGGGTTGTGCGAGACGGTCCAAGGGGCTTTTTTCAGCGGGCGTGACCTGCAGGTGCCGCTGCGGGAAATTCGCAAGGGGCAACCGTTGACCCTGGCTCAGATGCAGGCATTGGGTTATGTCCAGGGTGTCTACGATGCCAATGCAGGTCTGTTGTTCTGCAGTCGGGAGGATGTCGACGCAGGGCAGGTGGTCAAGGCCGTCAATGCCTATCTGTTCAACCATCCGGAATTGTTGGAGCAGCCGGCAAGTGTAGGGCTCACTGCAGCGATGATTTCTCAATGGCCTTGTAGACACAGGGGATAAAACTGTTCAAATACTCTTATTCACTGGCAGTGATACGATTTTATACTGTAGCGTTAACAACAAGTGGATGATGGTCCGTGGAAGAGGCGTAAGTATTGTTCGTCGTGATAGTGTGATTGTGCTTGGAAACTTGTGGCAGATAAGTTATAGATAATAGCGATTCATAAAACTGTCACTTGCGATGGTTACTATCGCCCGCCGTGTCGCAAAGAGCGTTGCAAGAGGTCGCTTTTGGTGCTGGCGAAGGCTCTAGCACTGTGCTTTCAGCGAATATTGATATTGACTGAGCAATATATCGCGCAATGTTGAAATATAACTTTTAACTGAACTATTCTTGTCTAATCCGGTCTACGTTACGCAAGCTTTTTCAAACGACCTGTCCCCTCCAAATTCTCTTGCGGCTTTATGTTGAGAGTAGAAGTGTCCTTTGAAAATGGTACCACTTGAGTTGTGCGGCCTGAGCAGTCTGCTCATTGCAAACTGCCTGTCAGGGGGTCGCGATACTGGATGTAAGTGCGAAGAGGGTACTCCAACATGGATAGACGCGAGTTTGAAGCAGATCTGAAGGAAATTGCCTATTTTGGTGATTTCGTTGACTTGCAGTACCTGGCCACCAATATGGCCCCCCTGAATATTGATGTGCTGCTGGTTGGCGAAACAGGGACCGGCAAGGATACCCTGGCGAGACAGATTTACCGGTTATCGCGAAGACGTGGTGCCTTCGTCGCGATGAACTGTGCGGCCATCCCGGAGAGTCTGGCCGAGAGCGAATTGTTCGGTGTGGTCAGCGGTGCTTACACCGGCGCCAGTAAGTCCCGCAGTGGCTATGTCGAGGCTGCGCAGGGCGGCACGTTGTACCTGGATGAGATTGACAGCATGTCGCTGTCGCTGCAGGCCAAGTTGTTGCGTGTGCTGGAAACCCGAGGCGTCGAACGTCTGGGATCGACTGAGTTCATCCCGGTGGACATGTGCGTCATTACCTCCTCGCAGCGCCCTCTGGAAGAGTTGGTTGAAGAGGGCACCTTCCGTCGCGATCTTTATTTTCGTCTCAGCGTGGTCAGCATCAAGATGCCGCCGCTGCGTGAGCGTCGCGAGCAAATCATTCCGTTGTTCAACCGTTTTCTGGCCAAGCAGGCTTCGCTGGTTGGGCGACCGACACCGGTAATGACTCCCGCTATGACCCAACAACTGCTTTCACACACTTGGCCGGGCAATATTCGCGAACTCAAATCCAGCGCCAAACGCTCCGTGCTGGGCTTCTCACCACTGGCTGAGGCGTGTTCGCCAGAGCCGTTGCAGCTCAAGGCGCAGCTGCGGGTCATTGAACGTATCCTGATTGATGAAGCCATGAAGCGCCATCAGCAAAGCGTAGAAGCGGCCAGCTTCGAATTGGGCATCCCGAGCCGCACCTTGTATCACCGCATCAAAAGCCTTTCAGTCTGACACCACGCTCGATCCGGCTTCCTTCTACTCTGCCCTCACGTCTCCCGGTTCTCTGACTGGCGATAAACAGTGGGTGTCCATGGCCCGCAGATCCGCTGCTTTCAGCGGGATGCAAAGTCCTCAGATTAAACGTGGAACTGCTTTCAACCTCATGCCCACTCATTGAACAGGACCGGCGCTTGACCGTGACGGACCTGAGTTCCTACATCAATCATTCCGCTGAGGTGCAAGATTATGGAAAGCTTTTTCAACAGCATGAACAACATGGGCAACAGCTTTAGCAGCAACTTCAAAGCCGCTACTGCCGGTACCGACGGTGGCTACGAAAGCGACTCTGCAGAAAACGCCGGGCGCATGACTGATGCCACGGGGGCTGCGGACTCCAAAGTCACCAACGCGGGTATCAAGAAAATCGAGACCGACGCCAAGAACACGGTTGAGGCGATGAGCCAGGACAGCGACCTCAAGCACCTCAGTAACGTCGCTTCAACCGCCAAGGGGATCAATTACTGATCATTCTGGCGGTGGCTGTGTCCCCTCAGTGGAGGTGCGACATGGCCCCGCCCGCACTCTGGATGTCTGATTACAAAGAGGACGTATAGGCATGACCATTTCGATAAATCTTGAGAACAGTCGCCCGACCAGTTTCAGTAATGAGCAGCAGACGCGTAATTCCCCCAATGCAGCGGGCGGCAGTCAACGCCCACAGAGCATGGATGACGCTCTGAACACTCTGGTCAAGTCGATGACCGATAGCAAAGGGCAGGTCAACAGCGAAAATCCACTGGTAAAACTGCTTACTCAACTGCTGGAGAAGCTAGGCTCGCAAGGCCAGGCGGCTGGCGGCCAGGGCTCCAGCGGTATGTCTGATCAAAAACCTGCTGCCGGTTCCGTGAAGGACATGAGTCCTGACGATCTCATGAAGCTACTGAGTCAGTTGCTGGGCGGTAGCCCCGGCAGTTCGGGCAGTGCCGGGGCTGGCAATGGTTTTGGTGGCGGCAACGGTGGTGTGGGCGGCGGCGGTGGAGCTGGCGGTGGCGGCGATGCGCTTTCATCACTGCTCGGCGGACTGGCAGAGCAGAAGCTCGGGAGCCTGTTGGAGCCTGCGAAGGATGGTTCGGGTGGCGCAACGTTTAATCAGGACGACAAAGCCCTGTTGCAGGATGTCGCTAACTTTATGGACCAGCATCCTGAGAAGTTCGGATCGCCAGGCGATGCTGACGGCAAGACCAAATCCTGGTCGGATGAGCTGAATGAAACCGACAGCAGTGGCAAGGCGGACACTTTCCTTGACGGCGCTGAAGCGTCCAAATTCAAGGATGCTATCGCCATGCTCGGCCAGGCTGCCGGCAGCGGCACAGCACCGGCTTCAGGCATGCTGGCCAACAGCGGGATTCCCATTTCTCCGGGCCAGGGCAGCGAAAGCGGTGGAGGATTCGGTGGTGGCGTAGGCGGCAGCGGCGGTTTCGGCGGCGGCAACGGGACGGTGACCATGGGCCTCGATGATCTGCTCAAGCTGTTGCAAGGGCAGGGTCAGGACGGCAATTCCACCCAGGGTGCCGGTCCGACTGCTCAGAGTCAGGCGCTGCAGCAGGATGCTCAAAATACAGCCGGTTCGATCATGAACAAGCTGTTCAGCTGATAACCGTGAAGGAGGTCGATATGACGATTGGGAAACTGGAAAGCAGCTCGGCCTCCGCCACGGCGCTCAAGCCGGAAGCGGAGCTGGATAACCCGACGCAAGGCGATGCCGACTGGTTCAGGGCTGCCATGCAAAGGCCAGAACCGACTCAGGGCGCGGGGGCTTTTTCGGAACAGGTGATGGACCCGCTGACGCGCAAGGCACTGTCCCTGGAGGATATGTCCAAGGACGCTGGCAAGGCGCTGCGCGAGGCGTCGCTGCATTCGGACCCCAAGAAGTTCATGGAAGCGACCCGGGCGCTGAGCGATTACTCTCTGCAAACTTCGCTGTCGGTGAAAATGATCAGCAAGGGTTCGCAAGCCTTGGACAAACTCACCAACATGCAGTGATGGGTGGCTGATGAGGCATTTTCTGCAATACCTGAGCCTGATTGGGCTGGCGCTGATGCTGGGGGCTTGCGGTGATCAGATCGAACTGCACGGCAAGCTTTCTGAAAACGATGCCAATGATGTGATCGCCGAGTTGTCGAGCAAGAACATCGACGCCAGCAAGCGCAGCAACAAAGAAGGGGTCAGCGTTCTGCTGTCCGCCTCGGACATCAATCGAGCGGTGCGGGTGCTGGAAGCGGCGGGTCTGCCACGGCGCACGCGCACTAATCTGGGGGAAATCTTCAAGAAGGAAGGGGTGATCTCCACGCCTCTTGAAGAGCGCGCGCGTTATATCTATGCATTGTCACAGGAGCTGGAGTCGACGCTTTCGCAGATTGATGGCGTGATTGTTGCCAGGGTACATGTGGTGCTGCCTGAGCGGGTAGCGCCCGGCGAACCGGTGCAACCTGCGTCGGCGGCGGTATTCATCAAACACGCTGCGAGCCTTGATCCGGATACCGTGCTGCCGCGAATCCGGCGCATGGTCGCCAGCAGTATCCCCGGCATGGCAGCGGCGGTGGACAACACCGAGAAACTGTCGGTGGTCTTTGTCAACGCACGTGCTTATCAGGAGGAGCAGGTTCTGGTTCGTTACGGGCCGTTTATGGTGCCCGAGCAGGAAGTCGGCGCGGTCAAAGGCATGATGCTGGCTGGAGGGTTGGGAGTTTTCGTCCTGTTCGCGGGCTTGATTCTGTGGCTGCGCCCGGCTTTACGCCACAAATTGCTTGAGCTGGTAGGCATGCGCTCGGCACCCAGAGCGTCTGGCACCGCTGTCGGCCGGTTTGACGAGCGCGGGGCGTGAATCCGGCGCTGGCGCAGCAGTGGCTGCAATGGTGGGCGCGGCCCTGGCAATGGGCTGACCCCAGTTGGTCTGAAGTGATGACCGAGCACCGTTTGAGCGATGCCCAGTTTGCCTGGTTGTCAGCGGTATACCCTGATCGACTGGGCGTTGCGTTCGGTGTTCAGGCCTGTAGTCCGACACTTCCAGACCCCATTATCGTCAGCTTGCTACAGGCCGACGAGCATCGGGAGTCTTTGCTCGCTGTGGTCGAGCATCTCTGCACAGCGCGAGCAACGCGACGGCTGCCGGATGAAAACCTGCGGCCCTGGTGCCGCAGCGTGGCCAAGGCTTTACGACCGGGCAGCTGGTTGCCTGACGAGCCTGTCGACCCTTTGCAACTGCTGGCTCAATGGCGTGGCGACGCGCAATGGCAACGGCTAAGGCTGCTTTGGCCGCGGGCTGTCGCAATCAACATCACCGTATCGCCCTGCGCCGAGCCCAAGCGGCTGGATATGCTCTGGCGCGCCGCCTTGCAACGTATTCTGGAGGAGCCTGATGTTCATTCGTCGCACGCTCAGCTTTGATGCCCGACAGCCTGGCGTTGCCGAGCCATTGCTGCGCCGGGAATATTTCAGTGATGTGGTGCTGGCCAGCGAGCATCTCGCGCGTGCCCGTGTGCAGGCTCAAGCGTTGCTCGCGGATGCCCAGGCTCAGGGGGAACAGCTGCTGGCCGACGCTCAAGCGGACTTCTGGGCCCGTGCCAATGCAATGCTGGAAGATTGGGAGGCTGAACGACAGGCTCAGCGTGAGGCGTTGGTCGAGCAGGCGCGGAGCCTGTTGAGCGAGACGCTGGCCAGTCTGCTGGGCACGCTGTCTGACGAAGAGCGTGCCTTGGCACTGGTGCGCCAGATTGCCCAGAGTCAGACCCGTCCAGTGCGCGCCACATTGCGTTGCGCAGTGGACCTTCATGAGTCGGTTGAAGTCTGGCTGCAACAACAACCGCACACTCACTGGCAGCTCGAACGCGACACCGGCCTCGCTCCCGGTACGCTCTGGCTGAGTACTGAAAGCGGCGACTTCAGCCTCGACTGGGAACGGCTGCGCGAGCGCGTTATAGACCTGGCGTGATCAATATCATCACCGACGGAACCGTTCTGTCCGGCGTGACCACTCATCGATAGTCATCCCATTTCGAGAGAGCACGCCATGTCAACCAATGCCCTGGAAAGACGACTGGACAACAACTACGACCGAGCCAGCCGCAACTACGAGTACGCGAGCGAAGCCGCCGCCGACGACCCTAGCGTCGAGAACATGCAGGCCATTTTCGAGGAAACCATGAACACCACTTCGGCCAACTTCGCGCTGACTCAAGCCCTGAGCGCGAAGCACGGCATGACCAAGTCGGTGCTCGATGGCTTCCAGTGAGCTGTACACCCAGCTAGAAGCCTGCCGCCGCGAGGCTGGCGGGCTTTTCGAATGCTGGGTGGACGGCGTCAGCATCCAGGTGCAAAACCACGACGGCGGGTTTTTCTGTCGTGTCGCGCTGCCTGGGCGCATGGGCACACACAATGATCAGCTTGCCCCCCTGTTGCGCCTGGTCGAAGCCAGCCTGATGGGTGAAGACCCGATTGCCCTGGCTTATGACCGCCAAAAACAGCGTGCCTGCCTCGTGCGCTGGCTGCCCCCCGATGTCGACACTGCGGCGCTGGTCGCCACCGTTGAAAACCTGGCCAACCAGCAAGCCGCCTGGGCGCTGGTACTCGCCGAACAGGCCCCGCGCAAAACGGCAGGCCGACCCGCCATGCCCGCGTCGCTGGGTCTGGGACTTTTGCACAGAGGATTGATGAATGGGTAAAACTGCCTGGACCTGCCTGCCTTTGATGGCCGCGATGCTCTGGGCCACGCCCACCTTTGCCGTCGTACCGGAGCAATGGCGCGACACCCCGTATGCCTATGACGCCAAGAATGCGCCGTTGACGCAGGTCCTCAAGGACTTCGCCGAGAGTTTCGGCGTCAGTCTGGAGATGGAAGACATCAGCGGCACCGTCAACGGGCGGATGCGCAGTGAAAGCCCGGAGGCGTTTCTTGATCGCCTTGCGCTGGAGCATCAATTTCAGTGGTTCGTTTACAACAACAGCCTGTACATCAGTCCGCTTGATCAACAGCAATCCAAACGTATTGAAGTGGATGAGAAGTCCGTCGATGACCTCAGCCAGGCATTGACCGATGTCGGCCTGCTCGATCCGCGCTTCGGCTGGGGCGCTCTGCCCGAGCAGGGCGTGGTGCTGGTGCGGGGCCCGCGTCGTTACGTCGAGTTGATCGAAGACTTCAGCAAGAAGCAGCAAAGCCGCGATGAAAAGCAGGAAGTCATCTATTTGCCGCTCCGCTACGCGAACGCCGCCGATCGACCGATCAAATACCGCGGCGAAAGCCTGAAAGTCGATGGCGTTGCCACGTTGCTGCGAAACCTGCTGGAGCGTCGCTCCTCAATGGGCGGCGGGTTGACTTCTGATGCCCTGCGCACCGGCACGCTTCCCTTGGCGGGCATGGGCGGCATGAGCACGGGTTTCGGCGCTGACGCGAGTAATTTTCCGCAGTTGTTCGACGACTCCGTTGCCAGCAATTTCAGCGGCAAGAATTATGTGGCACCTACCGAAGACGAGCGGCGCTCTACGCGCTCGCGTAATCACATTCGGGTTGAGGCGGACGTGCGTAACAACGCCGTGCTGATCTACGACGATCCCGAGCGGCGTTCGATCTACAAGGATCTGGTCGAGGAGCTGGACAAGCCACGTAACGTGATCGAGATCGACGCGATTATTGTCGACGTTGACCGCAACTCCATGGATGAACTGTCCAGCAACTGGGGGTTGAGCGCCGGTAACTTCAGCGGCGGCGCGAGCATCGCCGAGAACGGCCGCAGCTCGACGATGTATGTTCAGGATCGGGACAAGTTCTTTCTGGGCTTGCGCGCACTGGAAGGTAAAGGATCGGCCACGATCATCGGCAATCCTTCGGTGCTGACCCTGGAAAACCAGCCAGCGGTAATCGACTTCAGCCAGACCGAAATTCTTGAGGCTATCGGTGAGCGGGTTGCCAATTTCCAGCCGCTGACGGCGGGCACCAGCCTGCAGGTCATTCCGCGTTCAATCACGGCTTCCGGTGCCAAAGACCAGATGATTCAGATGGTCGTCGATATCGAGGACGGGCAGATTCAGGAATCCAATATCCGCGCCGAGCAGCCTTCGGTGCGCCGTGGCAACGTCAGCACTCAGGCGGTGATTGCCGAGAAAGCCTCGCTGGTGGTGGGCGGTTTTCATGTCTATGAAAACAACGAGCGGCGCAAGAAAGTGCCTTATTTGAGCGCGATCCCGATTATTGGCAAATTGCTGTTCACGGCCAGCGAGCGCAGTGAGTCTAACCGCGAACGCTTGTTCATCCTGACGCCGCGCCTGATTGGTGACCAGGTGAACCCGATGCGCTACGTCGACTACGCCAATCCCAATCACGTGCAGGATCGTCTGGACAAGATTAAAAAGCGCCGCGAAGGCACCGAGCGACCCAACCGCACGGTGGTCACCAAAGCGCTGAGCGAGATGATTCAGGGCACGTTGCCTGCGGGCTTTACCGCTGCGGCCATACCTCTGCGTCCCGAAACATTGTGCGATGGCAATCCTGACCTGCAACTCGATCCACGGCGTGCGCAATGGTATGCCGGCGATGCAGGGTTTGGTGTCGCCGTCGCGCTGGTACGCAACTCGACCGATAAGCCGCAACGCGTTGATGAAGCCAGCTGTGGCGGTCGTTATGCGGTCGGCGTGAGCGTCTGGCCCAGTGCCTGGGTGCCGCCAGGTGGCGAGGCCGAGGTGTTCATTGCCTTGCGTCCGCCCAAGGTCAACAGCGGCGCGCCGCAACGTCGTTCATTGCTCACTACTGTGGAGGTCAGCCAGCCATGAAAGCTGTCTTGCTCGCTGTCACCGTGATGTTGTTGGCCGGTTGCTCGTCTTTTGGCCACCGCGGGTGCGCTAAAGAAGCGTGTGACCGGCCTGTTTCCAACGACCGTGAGGTTGTTATCTGGTGGCCGTCGGATATGCGCGACGGCCTCGGCCTGGGGGATGAACAGGCCGATTTCACTCGAGTGCCCTTGGAGGATTAACGCTATGCCTGCTCGTAATACAGACAAGGCGCAATTTTATGCCGAAGTGGTGGCAGGACGCCCTGCTATCTGGGAAATCGCCGCTGGCGTAGCCTTTTGCACACGACGCGAATGCCTGGACTGGGGCCTGGCCTTGCAGGTTGACTGGCATAGCCTGGGACCTTCGCAATTAGGTGATGCGCTGGAGCGTCGTTTCGATGATCCGGAACGCTACAACGATTACTTTCTGTTCCTGGATTCACGCCGCGATTTCGTGGTCTGGCACTGTTTGCCGGGCGAACTGGACACTGCCGCGCTGGATGAAATCAGCGCTCATCAATTGCAGCTCATGGGGCTGGAGCACTTGGGCGAAGGTTTGGCGCGCCATTAATACGCGCCATGTCCCGTAACGCCGATCTTCATTTATAGGGAGTAGAATTCATGACCACACCTCACGCAGACCGTTTGCTTGCGGCGCTGGCCGCCCAGGCTGGCAGTGAACTGGTATTCAAGGATGGCCTTTGTGCGCTGGCCGACGAGCAGGGCCAGGAGCTGGCCAATATTGAAGTACCTGCACCGGGTGACGTCGCATTTGTGCACGCCCGCATTGATCTTGATCAGACGCAACGTGGCATTCACGAGCGTTTGCTGCAGCTCAATTTCAAGCCTGACCAGTTGGGCGGTTGCTGGTTGGCTCTGGATGCGCAGAACACCGTCCGTTTGTGCGCGCAGCAAGATCTCAGCGTGCTCAATGAATTGAGCTTCAGTCAGTGGATCATGGGCTTCGCTGATCGGCTGGCTACTTTGCGTCGTACGCTGGTGCGGTAACGTGGCTGCATTCCTTCTATTCATGGGGATGTTTGTGTACATATCCGTTGTTGCGTTAAGGGGGATATTGGTTGCGCTTTTACAGCGCGTCACTTTTGATAGATCCGGAAGCCGGCCCAGACAAAAGTAACCAAAACGCTCTTGCCCCATCACTCGGCACCTCGCTGGTGCTCGGTGTACCCGCCCGCAGATCCTGAACCGTGGGCCGCCGCAACGGGCCATCCATGGCCCAATGCGGCTAACCCGGCGTCCTGCCACTCTTCAACTCAAGAGCGCCCCACGCTTCAGAATCTGCGTTCGGCCAGCGTGGTTTAACGGGGCGCCTAAGATCAAAATCAAAAGCGCGGCGGCCTGACAGCCGACCTGGTTGTTTGAACCTGCTACCTTCGCTCCTGCTAACACGGACCTTGTGGGAGCGGTGCTTGCCCGCGATTCAGGCGCCACGGTACGTCAGATATACCGCGTAATCGTTCATCGCGGGCAAGCACCGCTCCCACATAAAACCGCGTGTATCCAGGCCCTGATCTAGATCTGCTTAGATCTGCTTTTGATTTTGATCTGAGGCACCCAGTGGTAGGCATGTACGGATCAACCACATGGGTTACAAAAAAGTGACGCGCTGTAAAAGCGCAACCCCAAAGCAGCCGTTACCGCAGCAACGGATTAGCGCACAGATAGGGGTTTATAACAGCCGCGCCGAACGCGCCGCATACCGCAGCAACGTTCGGCCTGGAGGGGAGAGGCTTAGTAAGTCGCCGGTTTGTTCTCGTTAGCGCTGGCGTAGGAAACCGGTTCGCCGCTGGGCCCGCCGGTGATCAGGTTTTTTGCGGCTTCGAGACCACTGCTGGCCAGTTGCTGACCAGCGCCCTGGGCAAGATTTGCCCCCAGGTCTTTACCGAGATCTTTAGCCATTGGAGCGGCTGCGCGTGCTGCGGTGGCGAGGACTGCTGGGATCATGATGTTTTTCCTTTCAGGGTTGGTAAAACAGGGTTGAGGTGAAACGAGGGATAACTGCCTGCGCGGCGCCTTTAATCATCACAGAGCGCCCGTACTGCGTGGCCCGCTGCCGGTATTGGCACTGTTGCTGGAATGCTCGACGATGGTTTCTCCAGGCTTGGCCCGGCCAACGTCTTCTTCGCTGTGCAGGTCCTTCTTGTTGCGTGAACCTTTAATGGCATAGCCCTTGGCGTTCATGTCATCACGCACTGGCTTGTCCACCAGTGGCCGCACCAGAAGACCGCCAGGCGTCATGCTGATTGGCCGGTGCTCCTCTTCCTGGCTGTACTTGAGGTCCAGCGATGCCAGCACCACCGAGTCAGTGACCGATGCGCTGCTTTTGGCGCTGAGCAGCAGGCTGGGCGTCGCCTTGGAGTCGGTCTGAGTCGCACCGCGCAGCAAGGTGAAGCGCTTGATCCGCACGTTGTCGTCATTTCTCAAGGCGTCTTCGAGTTTTTTCTGAATTTTCGGGTCCTGTGTGTTCAGGCTGTTCTCGATGCTTTCCAGGACCTTGGGTTTGAGTTCCAGAGTCACCTCCATGGACGTAGGGCCGGAGTGTTCAGCACGGCGGGCCATTTCCTGAAGCACGGGGCTCTTGTTGATGAAGGTGGCGATGGCGTTAGCGTTCTGGGTTGAGGTCCTGTCGCGCCAAGGGGCTGAGTCACCGACCAGACCACCTTTGCGCAGTTGCAATCCTGTGTTGGTGAACTTGTGTTCGCCAGAGGCCAGCAGGCGTCCGCCGCTCTTGGACAGGTCGTTGTTCTTGACCAGTTGCTGGACGCTGTAACGCAGCTCTTGCAGCGTCTCGTTGTCGTGAGGCAGATTGTCGAGATGGTCGACCACGGCCTTTAGTGCCGCCAGATGGCCTTCCGGATTTTCGACTTTCTCGCCTGCATCAATGGCTTTACTGGCTTTTTCCAGCAGTTTGGAGTTCTCCGTCGCCTTGATATCGGCTTTCATTGCGACAGCCAGGGTTCGAGCGTCGTTGAGTACTTTGTTGCGCTGCTCCTGGGTCGGCGCTGCAGGCAGGCTGGCGATGGCCTTCTGCAACGCGTCGACCTCATTATTTTTGGGCATGCTGTTATTCAGACGCGGTAACAGCGTGCTCAAGTTAGCCACGCGCTCTCGCGCTGGCCGCGGTGGCACGGCTGGCGGTAACGCGCGGCCTCCCAGAGGGCTTGAGGGCAGGGTCGCCGAGGCCGGCGTTGGCGCGGGTGCGCAGCGTTCCAGTTCGGTCAGCAGGGCTTTTCGCTCTGCCAGTGCCTTGGCAATCTCTTTGTCTTTGAGCACCTTGCCCAACGACTTTTCCACGTCGTGCAACTGAGGCGTGGTCACTGCCTTGCCGGGCTTGAAGTTGAGGGTGAATTTGTCGTTTTTGGCCCGGTCCAGCGCAAAGCTGACGCTGAGAGCATCAGGCAGCACGGTCTGGCCGACCAGAATATGATTATTCACGCCCATGTTGTTGGCCGTCTGGTCAGGGTGAACGTTACCGTTGGTAGCCAGCCCGACTCGGGCATAGGCGCCTGCGCTGGCGGAGGGCAGTGCCTCGAAGGCGCGTTTTACAGCTTTAGCATCTTGCCCTTCGCCTTTGTGGGTGGTGACCTTGGTGTTGGAATAGCTCACCAACGTGGCTTCTGCGTTGATCCCGGCAGTAGCGCGCAGGAAGGCGTTCCATACTCCACCGCTTTCGTTGCGCAGCATCGTACCGCCCAGGTTCAGGCGTCCCAGATCGACGCCGCTACCGACGCCTATTGACCCTTGGTTAACTTTGCTTTTTTCCACCGAGCCGCCTTTGTCCTTGCCCAGGCGATACAGGTCGGCCAATGAAGCACTGGGATCCAGCAGGTTCTCCATGACGTTGGCCATGCTTGCATTGCTGGCAGTCAACCAGCCTGCTATTGCGCGGCTTTGAGTCAGTTTGAAACTGGCGTCGGCACTGTACAATTCGCCGGCACTGCTCGGATTGCCCTTCGGCTCGGAGCTGAACAAGCGTGAGAAAACCGCCGACGGGGCGTGGTAGTAGCCGACGTTCAGGAACTCGTTTCTGCTACGGCTGTTTTTCAGGCCCAGTGTCGTCGCATCTTCACCGCCTTCGGTTTCCAGGCTGATCCCATGTTCGCGCCCAATGCCGAAGTTGACGTAAATTCCGCCGCCATCCGGGGTTAGCGGGACGAACATCGCAGGTGATGTAAAGGTCGCACCCTTGCTGCGCAGCAGTGAGGTCGCGTCGCCCACCTGCAGGTTGCCGAAATGGTCGCCGATGGCGCGCAGATCTTCGGAGAACGAGCGCGTGGTGTTGTAATTCAGGCCATGCCGACCGGTAAGCTCCCGGGCTACAGTGTCGCGAGCCTGGTGCAGCTTCTCAAGTTGGCGGTGGCTGACGATGCCGTTGTCGCTGAACAGTTTGATGTCGCTGTTTTCATAGGCCATGCGCAGGCCTTGTAACTGATCCAGCGTGGTGCTCTTGCCAGGCCCGACATTTTCGCTGTTTACGATCTGGGTCTGGCCTTGTTGACTGTGCACTCGCCCCAAAAGATCGCGCACCTGAAGAAGCGTCTGGGCATCGAGCAGCACACGATCCTCCAGCAGGCTGCTCTTGCTTTCGTTGCGGCCTGTGTTGTCGTAGCCCGGTTCCAGTTGGCGGACTGGCAGCTTCAGGCCTAGCTGGATCAACTCTTCGAGTTTGGTCTGCGCCTTGCTGGTGAGGCTGAGTCCGCTGTCGAGCAAGGCATCCTGCATGACTTTGACTGCGCCGGTGGCCTTGACTGTGCCTGTGCCCGGGGCCGTGGCGTTGGATACCCCAGGTTTCAGGGCTTTACCGCGCTCATCGAGCAGTTTGTGAATCTGGCCCAAGCGGACGATTGCCTGGTAGCTGCTGTCCTCGATGTCTTTGTGCAGTGTTTCGAGGCCGGTATGCAGTTGCGCTTTTTCCTGGTCTGCGCGGGTTTTTGGTACAGCCTTGCTTTCCAGCAGCGCTATCCCTGCCTCCAGCATCGGCCTGGCGGCGCTATTGATGTTGGTAGTGGTAGTGGTAGTGGTGTTGGTGTTGTTGGTATTGGCCTTGGTATTAGTGCTATCGAAACGCTTATACAGTCGCAGCGACTCCTGATAGATCGGACTCATGCCCGAACGGCTGCGCGGGCCAGGGGTCAAGGCATGGTGGCCCGCAGCCTGCAGCTTCTGCTTGATGTTCTCGCCTGAGTTGAATGCTTGTTTGAGTTCTTTGGCATTTGCCTTGGGGGTTTCCAGCGGATGGAAGTGGTGTTGATAGGACTCGCCCATCTTGCGAAACCCTTCGGCAGCGGTCTTGAAGATGTTTTTCGCGCCACCGGTACGCACATTATCGGTGGTCGAACCAAACATGGTGGTGGTCGCCGAGCCGTTGGCGTTGCCGATTTTGGCTGTCTTGTGATTGCGCGCCTGCATGCTTTCCATCTGGCTGTTGGCCGTTGGATTGGCCTGAGCCTTGGCCGGGCGCAGCACTATTTCGCCGAGGCGACCGTAGGACAATTCCAGCGAATGGTTGGACGGCTCGGGCTGAACCGTCTGGCCGTTGGCATCTGTCGTGCGTGGAGGCGACAGCGTGGCTTCGATCACCGGGCGTTTGTTTGGCCCCATCTCGACTTTGCCGATACTTACAGTCGCGCTGGACAAGTCTGCAGCGCTCAGGGAAATACCGGGCGCAAGAGCCGTTTTGACCTGGTCCAAAAGCACGTCTGCGCCGTCTTTTCTGGATGGGTCGGTGATGCCTGGCGAAATTGGATTTCCGATCCGTGATGTTGGCGGCGTACCAGGAGCACCCGGCGTAGCAGAAGCTGTCGCCGCGGTAGTCGCCATGGCAATGGCCGTCGCCGTCGCCGAAACAGGGGCCGGTGCAGGAGCAGCAACCGCAGCCGCGGCAGGCGCCGAAGGTGCCTTGGTTTGCAGCCCGGCTGGCTTCCACGCAGCGGTCTCGCCGTGATGGCTCTGGGTCCACTGATCGTGGGGCAGCCGGTACAGATTGCCGCCTGCCGTCACGTACAGATGACGAGACTGATCAAGCGCCACGCTGGTGACGGCCAGTTCTTTGCCTTGCGCATCACGCGGGAGCGGGATGTCGACATTCAGCCCGTCGATGCTGGCTTTGAGCTTCGCCGGGGCCGATTCGGTGAGCAGGGCAAAATTCTTGTCGTCGAGCACTGCGCAATGGCTGACCTTCTCTTCGCTCAACGTTCGCCCCACCTCCGCTGCGGTCGAGCGACCCAATGCCACCGGTTCGCCGTTGCCCAGCTTCAGTTTGGGTTGCGCGAAGCTGGCGTCCACAACCTTGGGTTTACCGTCTTGAATCACATACGGCTTGTCGTCGAGGCCGCGCACCAGTTGAGTAACGCCCTTGACATGGAGCTTGTCCCAGCTCTGGGTGGTTTCGTTCCAGCCGCACAGGTCTCGGTTTTTATTCAGACCCAGCGCAGCGCCGCCGTGGAGGCGGACTTGCGTGTCATCGACGCCGATACGTTCTGGCAGGCCGTTCTGGTTGACCAGATGCATCTGCTCGCTCAGCCGCCAGCCGGGACCCATTCTGCATTGGGTGGGTTCATCTTTATTCGAGGTAGTCATCGGCTGAATGAGCGGCGCACTGTGGCGCAAGCCTACGCCGTCACGTATCACCGCCTTGAGCGTACCGGCGTCTGCGATGAAGCCCTCGATTGCCGCCTTGTCGGCGGCCTCGGCGCCGATCGCCTGATTCAGGCTTGGTTTCACAGCCTGCAACGACATCGTGTCTTTCGACTGCCAGTCATCGTTAAGCAGCTTGTGATGAAGCCCACCGTCATTGTCCAGTACAAACAGCGTCGGGCTGCCGTGGGTGTGGCTGGGCTTGAGCAACCCGACACGCTGGACATCGATAGGGGTTCCATCGTGCTTGAGCAGGCTGAGTTCGACGCCTTTTTCGCGATCAGTGCCTTCGGTCAGGTGAATCTTGCCGCTACGCTTTAACTGGACTTCATGGCTATCGATCGCGCTGTGGTCGCGTATGTCGTCCTTGTGTTTATACAGAATCATCTCGCCGCGCTGATCCAGCGACAAACGCGAGATGTTGTCTTGCGCAGGTTTTGCAGGGCTCCAGCGTTGCGCTGTTTTGTCGAAGGTGTACAGGGTGCGATTGTGCAGCGTGTGCTGAACGTTTTGCTTGTCGGTAAAAATACCGCTGCTTTCTGCCTGGTGACCTTTGCCTGCCGCGATCAGCGTGCTGACACCCTGGGGCATCGACGACTTCAATGTACTGATCACCGCATCGCTTTGCTGCACCTGGTGATAGTGGCCGTCCTGGTCCTGCATCTGGTAGCCCTTCACCCCGGGGCCCAAGTGATGCTGATTAATCGCGCGAATATTCTTGTAGCTGCCTTCGGCATTGAGCTTTTGCGTGATTGCGTGCGCGGAAGTGGAGTTGACCATTTGCAGGTCGGTGGTTTTACCGTCCCGTGGCACGCGCATCAGGTCGTCGTGCCACTCGCGTTGTTCGTGCTTGCCGACGTCACGCTGACGGGCGCGAAACATGCCGGTGACTTTGCTGCCCGCTTTGATCAGCGAATTCGCCACACCAACATGGGATGGGCGATCACGAAGCTGATTGAGTTTCGGGGCCTTGTTCTGACTGTGCAGCGGTGGTGCGGCAGGGGGCTGCTGGACGTTCTGGGATTGGCCATGCAGGCGCGATAGTAGTGAGTTAATCATTCCGTGAATGCTCGTCTCAGGGCTGTTACTGGTGTGTGGTCTATCGTCCTGAAACGGTTCCAAAGGCTCTGAAAAGGCTTTTCAACGCCGACGGCATTGGTGGTCAGAGCATGTCGATATCGTTCGCCAGGATGACTTCACGCTTGGCTTCGTCGTCCAGTTGTTTGATCACGCCGTAGATCTGCGCCACTGCCTGCAGTGTGTCCCGCGGGATAAAGCGCCCTTCGGGCACGCGATACAGAACACGGGCGAGCCACACGCACTGGACCACCGGAATGCGTTCGCGCTTTGCTTCCTCGATCAGCGCCAGGGCGCCGGCATCCAGATGTTTGCAATGGATACGCGGCAGGGCTGTTTTGCCAGGCTTGTAATACAGGGCAACCGCATAGTGGGTCGGGTTGACGATTAAAACGTCGGCATCCTTGACCGGTTTGGGCGGGGCCTTGGGTGCCTGATTGAGCAATTCGTGGGCGAGTTGGCGGCGGTGGCCCTTGACCTCCGGGTTGCCCTCGGAGTTTTTGTATTCCTGCTTGATGTCTTCCATGCTCATACGCAGTTGCTTGGCGTGGAAATACTTCTGAATGGCAAAGTCCGCCACAGCGAGTGCCAGCAATAGCCCGCAGGTCACCCGCAAAATCCGATGGAACAGCGTCGACAGCGCGTGCCAGAACGTCACCAGGTCGGTGTGCACCAGGCTGACCAGCGTGCCCAGAGCGGGCTCGACGATAAACCACATGACGGTTGCAATGATCGCAGCCTTGACCACGCCGGACAGCGACGTGACCAGGCTGCGCATGGTGAACATTTGCTTGAGGTGGCTGAAGGGGTTTAGCTTTTCCATGGTCGGCTTGAGCGCTTCGGGGGCGAACAGGAAGCCGAATTGCATCCAGCTTCCGACCAGCCGCATAAGCATGGCGACGCCGACGCTCAATGCAGCAAAAGCGGCCACCAGCCACACGCCCTGAGTGACCACTTCACCCACGGTGCGCAGGAAGGGTTGGTCCATGCGCGTCATCGACAGGTTGATCAGCGCCTGTAACTTTTCCATGCTGACGTCGGCCATGCCCAAGGTGATTTCACTGACTACCACCAGGATCAGCAGCTTGGGCAGATCCTGGCTCTGCGCCACTTGCCCGCGCTTGCGTGCATCGCGAATCTGCTTGGGCGTGGCGTCCTGATTCTTCTCGCTCATGGCGTCGGTTCGCGAGGGCCGGGGACCATCAGCAGCAGGGTGTGTCGTACGTCCTTTAGGAGATCAAGGCGTTCGATACCCAGGTCCATCAGGGTCGGCAAGTAAATCACCAGGAATGCAAGGCCGATCACGCACTTGGCCGGCATCGCGAGGATAAACACGTTCAGTTGGGGGCTGTAGATACCGATCAACGCCATCGCTGCTTCGACCATCAGCAACAAGGCAATAAACGGTGCCGAATACAGCAGTAAATGGGTGAAGGTATCCTGCAGGATTCCCAGGTATACATCGAAGCCTTGAGCTTGCAACGCTGGCCACCAACTCGTTGCGGGCCAGATCTGATAGCTGTCCCAGATCACCTGCATCAGCAGCGGCAACCCGCCAATGATCATCAACAGCATGATCATGGTTTCTTCGAACAGATGCGATAACGGCGTGACATCAGCGCCCAGCGCCGGGTTGAGCTGGCCGCCGGTCAGTGCGCCACGCTGGTTGTCGAGTAACACACCCACCGCGCTGAATAAAAAGAACGGAAGATAAAGCACCAGGCCCATCAGGGTGCCCAGTATCATTTCCTTGAAAATCAGAAAGAAGATGTCCGACCATGATTTGCCCAACCGACTAAGCTCCTGGCCGATGCCCGGAGCAGGGATCAGCGCCAGTGCCGTCAGTACGGCATAGCGCGGCAGGCCTTTGAGGTGCTTGAACAGAAACGCAGGCACCAGAAACATGCAGGGGTAGAGGCGGGCCATGGACAAGGCGATGCCGTTGAGCAGCTCGTAGGCGAACTGGGCGTCGAACATGCTCAGCCCTTACCGGTCTGGGCAATCATGTTGAACGCCATGTTGGTCAGTTGAATCAGCTCTACGCCAATCCAGCGGCCGGTCATCGCCAGGGTTACACCTACTGCGAGCAATTTGAGGCCGAACGGTAAGGTCTGATCCTGGACCTGCATCAGTGCCTGGACCAGTGACGTCAGCACGCCGACCGCGACCGCCACAATCAGCGGCGGTGCAGTCAACAGCACCACCAGGATCATGCCCTGTTTGAACAGGTTCAAGGCTTCCATCGCGACCTCACATATAGGAGTAGAAGAGGCTGTCGAGCAAGCGCGTCCAACCGCTGACCAGCACGAAGAGCAGGATTTTCAAGGGTAAGGAAATGGTCATCGGCGAAACCATTTGCATACCCAACGCGAGCAGCAGGTTGGAGACGATCAGGTCAATGACGATGAAAGGGATATAGATCAGAAAGCCGATTTCAAACGCCGCTTGCAGTTCCGACAGCACGAAGGCCGGGATCAACAGCAACAGGTCTTCGCGGCTGGCGGCGTCCGCCATTGCCTTGGGCCACATGCGCAGGGCGTTTTCGTGCAAGTGAGTCAGCACGTCGGGCTCTACGTTGTGGCTCATGAACGCTTGAAGAGGGGCGAGCAGCGCCTGTGCGCTTTTACCCAGGCCTTTGGTGTCATTCAGTTGCAGCGGATGCTCTTGGGCAATGGTGGCGATTTCTGAAAACACCGGTGCCATGACGAACAGCGTGGCGGCAAGAGCAATACCATAGAGCGCCATGTTCGGCGGCACTTGCTGCACGCCAATGGCATTGCGGGTAATGAGCAGTACGGAAGCGATTTTCAGGAAGGACGTGCACACCACCAGGAGGAATGGCAGCAGGGACAATGCGCCAAGAAACAGCGCCAGCATGATTGGATTCGTGTCATTGAGCGTCATCCGCGCTCATCCAGCTGAGTAATCTGCAAGCCGAGGCGGCCTTCCACATCCACCAGTTCACCCTGCGCCAGCCGTCGTTCACCGTAGTAGAGACCGGCCAGCCCTGGCGTCACGCCGGGTACCTCAAGGATCGCGCCGGGTGCCAGGGCGGCGAGTTCGCCGAGGGTCAGGCGTATCTGGCCGCAACGCAACGTCAGCGGCATCGCCAGGTCGGCGAACGCTTCGGTAGGGCGTGCTGGCGACTGAGGGGCCTGATCGGCCTGATCGTTGTAGTCGTCTTCGTCTTCAAGCTGCCCGGCAGGCTCGGTGTAGTACTGATCTGCGTCAGCCTCTTCTGCGTAGGCACTTTCGGCATCTAGCTCATCAGCATGAGCGTCTTCATCCGCCCAAGGGTCGGTGTACTCGGCAATCGGTTCGTCAAGCTCATCACGGTCTGCCACCGTCGTCTCCTCGATTTCCAGAACTTCCAGTTGCAACCGTTCGGGCTGTTCGCAAACACGTACCTGAAGACGGCGCTGTCCCAGGGTCAATACCCCAAAGCCTGCGGTGTCGAAGTCAGCCTCGGTAGGGCACAGCACGTCACCAGGTCGCAAGGTTTCGAGCGTGTGCCGGGGTAGACTCAGGCTGCCCAGACGCAGCGCAAAAGCAAGCGTTAACCCTGAGTGGTCCCGTGGTGGATTTGCGTTCCATGTGGGCTGGTCGAGCCAATCGGCGAGCGCCGGGGCAGAGACTGCGAGCACACTGTCGACGCGGCCCTGACTCAATTGCAGGGTCATCTCGCAGTACACCCAATCGGCTTGCGCTGGTTCAGAGGCTGGCAGTGGTTTCAGTGTGCCCAGGACGGCGGCCAGTTCTGCCGCCAGCCCGGCGTTGTAGAGCGGCCACAGCCAGCCGTCGTCTGCGTCCGTACTTGCAACCCCGGCAAATCCCGGGCAGCTCGACCAGGCATTAAGTACCGGCTGAGCATCGCTGAGCCCAAGCGTCCCTAATGCGCTGTCGAAGCAGTTCAGCTCAGCGGCGACAGGCGCACGGCGGCTGGCCTTGAGCGTCAGTCGGCCCGCCTGGCCCTCTACGTTGAATGTCATCCATGGCTCGCCAGCCAATTGTCGAGACAGGCGGGCCTGAACATGGCTGACCTGCCGCAGTGGCAGCACCTGGGCATTCATGCGCACCCCCGGTGACGCACGCTGAGGTTGACGGGTTGACACAGCGCTCGGCTCAGATCGTCCTGGCAGCGCGGGTGGTTCTGGCGTAAATGCTCGGCGGCATGCGCTTCTGCGCAATCCAGATCAATGTCCCAGCCGCGTGGCGAACGATTACGCGCATTCAGGCCGATGCGGCCCAGGTTCGGCATGAACAGCGTGGCTTGCAGTGACTGGCCGGTGCCAGCGGGCAGCCGTCCGGCCAGGTCATCGACCAACTGGTTCCAGGCGGCGAAACCTGCGCTACCCATGCCATCAGCCTGGCCTGCGAACGACTGGCCACGTGAACCGCCTTGTCCCTGGCCACCCATGCCGCCCAATGGCGCCAGGAGTTGCTGAAAAAACAGCCCGTCGGCCATACGTTCGGAATCGCCATGTCGGGCTTTGCCGCTGTCTCGCCCCGACGTCTCTCGAGGCCGATCAAGCTCGTTGGGGCCACGGCCTTGCGGGCGCGCAGCAGCACTTTGTGGCTGCTGTCTGTCGCGAGGTGCATCGCGCTGCGGCTCTTGCCGTTCCGGCTTGGCAGGCGCGCGATGATCGAGAATAGCGTGTGCAGGGCTGCTGAGATTCATGTCGTCTCCTTTGGCAGAGCCAGGGTTTCGCGCAGGCAGGCCAGTTTTTCCAGGGCGCGCTGGCTGGCGCGCAATTGAGCCTGGGCTTCGCTGACACGCACGTGCTGGGCGTCAAGTTCAAGATTCAGGCGCTGGACGTGGACGCGCAGCTCGGTTTGCCGGTCCATGAGTTGTTGCTCTCGCTGATGCCACTGCTGGATAGCGTTGAGGCTCATGACCTGGCCCTCACACTGCAACGCCAACGCTTTGCGTGCCTGCTTTTGCTGGCGCAGGTCTTCAGCGCAGTCTTCATCAGCCTGTTCTATCGCCGCCTGCATCTGCTCGGCTTCCTGCCGGGCTTCGCGGCAACGGCGCTCCAGGCTGTGCTTGCGCAATTCGCGCAGCGGCGAGAGCAGGGTCACCACCTCGACCAGCGCATCGCGCTGCGGGTCGGCATCCGGTGCGGCTTCTTCAACAGCCGGCCTACGGCGCATGGGCTGTCAACGCATAAAGTTGTTCAAGGGTGTCTTGCAGATCCAGCGGTTCGCGCAGGTCCTGTTGCAAAAACTCATTGATCTGGTCGTGCAACTGCACGGCGCAGTCAGTCATTGCATCGTTGCCGGGGGTGTACTCGCCCAGACGCAGGAGCATTTCCACTTGCTGATAGGCCGCCAATAGGCGGCGCAGGGTGATATTGCCGCGCTGATGTTGCTTGTCGGTCACGCTGCTGGTGATACGGCTGAGGCTGGCCTGCACGTCAATGGCCGGATAATGGCCGCGCTCGGCGAGCTTGCGCGACATCACGATGTGGCCGTCGATCAGCGAACGGACTTCGTCCGCCACCGGGTCATTCATCGAGTCCTGTTCGATCAGAACGGTATAGATCGCGGTGATTGAGCCTTGTTCGCTGCGCCCGGCGCGCTCCACCAGACGCGGCAGCAGGGTATAGACCGAAGGCGGCAGGCCGCCGCGTCCCAAGGGTTCGCCCGCAGCAATGCCGATCTCGCGCTGGGCCCGGGCAAAGCGGGTCAGCGAATCGATGAGCAGCAGCACGCGCTTGCCTTGTTGCCGGTAGGCCTCGGCAATGGCCGTGGTGGTGAAGGCGGCGCGGGCGCGCTCCATGCTCGAACGGTCCGAGGTGGCGCAGACCAGTACCGAACGCGCACGCAGTTCGTCGTCCAGTTCGTGATCGAGAAACTCGCGCAGCTCACGACCCCGCTCGCCGATCAGGCCAAATACGATCACGTCGCACGGCATGTTGCGGGCCAGCTCTGCGAGCAGTGTGGTCTTGCCGCAGCCAGCACCGGCGAACAGCCCGACTCGCTGACCTTCACCCAGCGTAATGGCCGCGTCGATGGCCCGCAGGCCGGTGGGCATTGCGTCGACGATACGGGGCCGCTGGGTGGGTGGAATGGCGTCGCAAATCACCGGCTGGGTCGGGCGATGGTCGCCGGGCAGGGCAAACGCACCATCGCCCTGGCCGTCCAGACGTCGTCCAAAACCGTCCAGCACGCTGCCGAGCAGGCTGTCATCGACGCTCACCGAGTGGACAACCCCCAGCGGCTCGATCCGTGCGCCTTGCTCGATGCCCTCTGGTGTACCCAGAGCGCTGAGCAGCGTGCAGTCCTCGGTGAAACCGACAATCTCCGCCAGCATCGCCTCGCCACCGGTTTTATAAACACGGCACAGGTCGCCTATGCGTACCGACGGGACCTGGCATTCGAGCAGGATGCCGTTGACTGCACTGACCCGTCCACTGACCGCCACCGGCGAGAGTGTGTTCAGGCGCGCCCTATAGGCGTCAGCCCACTCAGCCAATGGGATGGTTTCGGCCAGCGCTGCGCTCACCATTTCACCTCATAGTGCTCGTCGCCGTCGAACTCGACGTGGTCCTTGTCGATTTTGGTCAGGCGCAGGCCATCCACTTCGTCGCCCAGAAATAACCGGCGGTTGTCAGCCAGCACCACGTGGGCGCGCTTGCCACTGGCGATCTGAACAATCTCGAAAGGCAGTTTGCGACCGAACGGCTTGACCTGATCGAGCACTGCCACTTCGCTTTTCTGCTGTTTGCCGAAGCGTTCCAGCATGCGTTTGTACAGCGCCAGTTGTTCAGGCGTTAACGACCCTTTGAGCACGATGCCCTCGGCGCTGGTATTTACGCTGACCGCATCGCGCAGTTCGCGCTCGCGCAACATGATTTGCAGCTTTTCGGCAGTGGCTTTGGCGCTCAGGGCGGCTGGCTCCCGGGGTTGCGTGGCCGGGCGCGAAGGGCTCACGGGCCCCGGTGTGGTCAATGCCCAGGCACTGCCCGCCAGTGTCACCACGATCCCGGCAATGGCCAGACGTTTGTGCAGCGCCGGACGTTTGGCGGGCTGTGACGGCGCAGGTGGGGCCTGAGATTCGGCGGTGGATTCGCTGAAGCCTGACTGGGCGGATGCGCCGGATGGCTTGGGTTCGACCACCGCTGGCCACTGCGCCGAGCTGGGCATGATGCTCAATTGCACAGTGCCCAGCTGGAACGTCTGTTCGGCGGCCAGCGCATTCAGGCAGTCGCAGGGCTGACCCTGTTCGTCGAACAGCGAGCCGTCTTCGGCCTCCAGGCGCCAGGTTTCACCGTCGCAGGTCAAGCGACAATGGCGTCGGGCAATGCCCGGGTCCTGCAGCAGTAGATCGTGCTGCTCGTCGCTCCCGACCAGCCAGTGGTCGCCAATCAGCGGCAAGGCCGCACCGCGGTGCAAGCCGTTCAATACGCGTAGTTCGTACATCATCACTCACTCCTCGAACGGGTAGGCAGACTCATGCCGCGTTTTCGTCGGCGATGGTTTGCAGTTGGTCGTCCAGGTCCAGGCGGCCGAGCACCTTGACCTGCGCAGTGCTGTTGAGCTCAGCGAAAGACAGCACGGGAATTTCATGAAATTCATCCTGTAATAACGTGCGCAACGGGCTGCGCAGATCCTGCGCAACCAGCAACACCGCCATCGCTCTGGAGCGACGCGGGAAGGCCTGGCGCAATTGATCGACCAACTGCTGGCTGGCTTCGGCGGGCAGGGCGAAAAAGGTTTCGTTCTGGGTCTGGCGCTGACTGTCACGCATCAAGTGCTCGCTTTCCGGTGACAGCAGCCAGACCTGCAAGCCTTCCGGACCGCAGTACTGGTGGAAGATCAGCGACTTGAGCGCGATGCGCACGTAGTCGGTCAGGGCACCGATTTCACGCTCGTGCTGGCCGTGCTCAATCAGAGCTTCGGCAATCAGACGGATAGCGCGCAGCGGCACGCATTCGCTGGCAAGGCGTTGCAACACTGCCGAGAAGCGTGCGAGAGGAAGGACCCGCTGCATCTCTTGAGCGAGTTCCGGCTGATCGCGCTCCAGCCAACTGAGGATCGCCTTGCTTTCTTGCAACCCGATGAATTGTGGGCCGCAGGCTTGCATGGCGCGGAACATGCGTTCGACGATCAGTTGGCTTGAGGTGCTGGGGTGCAACCCTGGCTCTTGCAGTGTGGGATCATCGGCCGGTATCCACAGCAAGTCGGCCTCTTCGCGTGCAACAAGGCCGGGATGAGCGTTGATCGGCTCTGCAGCCAGCAGTTGTCGTTCTACCGCCAGAAAATCCTGGGTGAAGGTGGCTTTGATCGCAGGCACCTCGTAAACCAGAAAGCGGAACTCGTCAGCAGGCAGATGGCCGGCGTACTCGATGTCGAAAGAGGGCAGGGTGATGCCGAACTGCGCCACGAGTTGGTTGCGGCGCTGACGTACCTGGCTGATCAACGCCATGATTTCCGTCTGGTCCTGGCCTGGATTGAACTGCAGCAGGAAGGTGCGGCAGGGGAAGAACTCACGGATGTCCCGGTCACCATTCTGTTCCGGCGGGACGTAGGCAGCGACGGCCTGAGCCTTGGGGGTGCGGCTGCGCATCAGGCACACGCCCAGTGTGCCGACAAGGATGGAAATGATGACGAACACCATGGTCGGCATGCCTGGCAGTGCCGCGAACCCGAGCATCGCCACTGCCGCAATGACCAGTGATTTCGGTTGCGCGCCCAATTGCTTGGCAATGTCGCCGCCGATGTTGGAGTTTTCGTCGCTTTCCTCATTGGGTACACGGGTGATGATCATGCCGGCGGTCACCGAGATCAGCAGCGCCGGAATTTGCGCGATCAGGCCGTCGCCAATCGTCAGTACTGAATAAAGGTGCATGGCGTCGCCAGCGCTCATGTCGTGCTGCACCACACCAATCGAGATGCCACCAATCAGGTTGATCGCGACGATGATCAGGCCTGCGATGGCGTCGCCGTTGACGAACTTCATCGCGCCGTCCATGGCGCCGAACAGCTGGCTTTCCTTGCCCAGATCCGCTCGACGCTGGCGGGCCTGATCGACGCTGATGAGCCCGGCGCGCAGATCGCTGTCGATGGACATCTGTTTGCCGGGCATGGCGTCAAGAGTGAAGCGCGCGCCCACTTCCGCAACCCGCTCGGAGCCCTTGGTGATGACCAGAAAGTTCACGACGGTCAGGATCAGGAAGATAACCATGCCCACCGCTAGGTTGCCGCCGACGACGAAGTTGCCGAAGGCTTCGACGATGTGCCCCGCATCCTGTTCGAGCAGAATCAGCCGGGTAGTCGCGATCGACAAGGCCAAGCGGAACATGGTCGTCAGCAAAAGCACCGCCGGGAACGTCGAAAACGCCAAGGGCTTGGGCAGTTGCATGGCCAGCATGATGAGCAGACAGGACACGCAGATGTTCACCGCAATCAGGACATCCACCAGCCCCGTAGGCAAGGGTGTGATGAACATGAAGACGATGCCGATGACGATGATTGCGCCTGCGACTTCTGAACGCTTGGAGGCGGCTACCGCCACCCGGGTCAAGCCATTGAGCACGGCATTCATAAACGGCTACTCCGGTTTGGCAGGGCCTTGCGCTCGCTTTGCCCGAGCTCGTCCATGATCAGCAAGACGTTGCGCAGCGAGGTCTGGCGCGTCTTGTCGTCGCGCCACAGGCCGTTGGGCAGGTCGGCAAGCAAATGACGCAGGCCATTGAGGAAGGTCAGTTGCAGCGTCGGCGATGGACCACCGACTTTTTCCGAGAGTTGCTGGGTGTCGCGTACGTTCATGGACTGGTTGGCCAACTGCATCAGTTGACGCATCAACAACAGGCCACTCAAGGTCATGGCGGGATTTTTGGCTGCCATGCGGCTGGCCAGGTCCGAGCAGCCGTGGACCAGATTGTTGAGCTGGGTGGTGCGCCCAAGGCTTTCCATCAATGAGCGCAATTTGCCCTCCTGGGGCAACTGCGCAAGGTTGGCGATGTCGTCGGCAAGGGCTTGTTGCAGGGCCCGCAGCCCCTTTATGAAGTGTTTTTCACCGCATAGATGCAACACTGCTTCCATGAAGTTGCCCAGGGATGGGTTCTTGATCAAATGTTGGTAATAGATAGTGCGCAAGTTGTCGCGCAGATCCGGGTCTTTCACTGCGTTGGTCAGCGCTGGAGTGATGCTCAGACCGGTCTTTATCTCCTCGCCGTGCTCGGCATCCAGTGCGTCAAGTTGCGCCTGGGCCTGTTCGGCCTCGGCATCGTTGCCTTGTTCCTCTGCCTGGTGAGCGATTTCGCTGAGCAGCAGGTGCGTCCGAAGCGGATTGTCGCCTTGGTCCTTGACCATCTCCTTGACCGATTTCTGCTGCCGTAGCTGCTGGCGCATTTTGTTCAACCGGGCGTTCAACTGCGTCGGCGCATGGTTGCCTATTCCCTGGAGCAACTGTTGCATGCTCATCGGCTGACTGTTGGCGTGCTGTCCACAAACCACTTCGCGCTGGCTCAAAGGCTTGCTCATAGAGGCGAGTGCAGCGCTCATCTGCTGCATCAGGCGCGCAGACTCGCCCTGCTGATGCACGCTGGTCGCCCCTGTCTTTGCGACAGGTGACGCAGCGGGCTGCGGCGTCGCCGTATGCACAGTGGTGTGCGGAAGAGGGGTGATGTGGTTGAGGGACATGAGCCGTCTACGCGTCTGGAGAACACCCTCTCTGTGTGGTCGCAGGCGCTATACGGTTCCACGCGATAGACAGGTCCGCGTGTGATCAAGAAGATTTGCAAGATGTTGCGAAGGTTTTCCTGACTGCTTGCAAAAGCTTGCGCACAAAATATTCAGAGTGGCAGATAAATCTCATAAAAAACAATAGGTTGAGTTGTTTGCAAAGGCTGGCACAGGTTTCGCTATAGGAGTCTTAGTATCGTCGTGAAGCGCTCACGGCGAGGACCTAAGGGAATAATTCAGTATGAACGCCATGAACCAGAGCTTACTGCCCACGCGGACCGGCACCTCCTGCTTCGCTCAGTTGACCCAACAACAACTTCAGAAATTGCAGAACTTCATACATAAGCGCGTCATCAATCCGGAGGATGCCGAAGACATTCTTCAGCAAACGTTCGTTGAAGCCCTCAATGCCGAAAGCCGCTTTTTGCAGCAGTGCAAACCTGAAACCTGGCTGTGCGGTATCGCCCTGAACCTGATCCGTAATCATTTTCGCAAGCTCTACCGTCGGCCAATGCACATCGAGTTCGAGGAGCAACTCGCGCATGCCGAGCCAGGTCTGGATATTTGCGGTCACATCGAGAGTTATCGAGACCTAGAGCGCACCGTTCAAGCCATCGCTGTGCTGCCAGCCGTCATGCGTCATACGCTGGAAGTCACGGTCGAGACCGAAGGCAGCTACCAGGATGCTGCCGATGTGTTGGGTGTGCCGATCGGTACAATTCGTTCCCGACTGTCGAGGGCCCGCACGCAGTTGCGTGATAATCTGCCAGAAGGTTTTCGTGCGTGAGAGGTGAGCATGTCGAACTTCAAGATTGGAGGTCCGCGGCAAATACAGCCCGGTTTGGCGCCGGTGCCATTAAGGGCCGCTCAAGATCCCCTTGACCAGTGCTTGCAGAGAGCCGGCAACGCTGCGTGGCCCGGTATGCCGGACGCCCATGCGCATGCATTCCAGCGATTTTCCGAGCGCCGTCGCATTGTGTTCGGTGTGCGGGCCAGAGCTTCGGGGCTGGCCCAATTGTGGGTCAATGGTCGGCCGTTGTGGGAGCTCGACAGCCCGACGGGTTTTAGCCAGCCTGACCTTCTGCCGTCCCCCGCTGCCTTGGCTCAGGGCGCAACTCCTGTATTGAATGCCGCTCTGCTCAGCGACAGTCGCTTGCGTCAGATGCTCAACGAGGGTGAGTTGCTGGCGATGGGGGGGGAGCGCAACGGTATCCAGAGTTTGCAAACCCTGGGTATCGGCAATCAGATTCTTTCGCTTCTGGCCAGGCGCGAAAGCCCTGACCAGTGGAGCCTCTGGCAAGGCAGCACACCTTTGACGCTGGGCACCACCCGGGCTGAACCGACCGGGAAGGCAGGTGATTACGAGCTTTTATTGCTGGCACCATTGCTTGATTGCGGCGGGCCCAGCTATGCGGAAACCCAGCTCTGGAACGCTGCCTATCGACGCAGCCTGGGTGACAGCCCGGAGCCCGATGACCCCGCATGCGCCGAGCTGGCCGGACGCATTGAAATGATCCTCGCCGCACTGGATGATGACGCCGCCGGGATCGCCCCGCTTGAGCAAGACATCAGGCCGCGCCCAGGCGGCCTGGCGGTTGATGACTTCCCCGCAATGCTCTTCCTGCCACACCCGGTCGGCGACTACCCGACCCGGTGCCCGATCGCCGATCGCAGCGCGCTCTATCAATTACTGGACACCTTGCACAGTGCCGGCCTGGCGCTCGACATCGATCCGGGCTGGCGTGACCTGATCGACTGATCGACTGATCGATTGCATGCAACGTTTTCGCGTGCTGTGACCACACAGGTTGATATGTGGTGACACCAGTGGAGATGTGATCATGAAAATCATGCTGTGCCTGGTCATGGTGTTGATACCTTGTCTGGCGCAGGCGGCATGGCCTTCCCCCAGCGCTTGTTACCAGGCCCACAGGGCTGTAAGCCAACGCCTGGCTAAGGCGATTGCAGATCAGGACAACGTCGGTGCAAGTAAATGGCGTGGGCAGTTAGCAACCATCGTTGCGCAATGCCAGGCCGCGCAGCAAGCACAGGATAGCCGCCGGACCCAGCAGCGCTACCTTCAGCAACGCCGACAGCAAGACCAAATCAACCAGCAGCGCAATGCCCAACGTCGCATTGTCGAGCAGCAGCGCCTGCGCCAGCAGATTTATCAACAGCGTCTCAACCAGCGCAACATGCCGGACATCCGTTACTGATGCCCGATGTTTGTCTGTCTACCGTCAAGGAAGCTTTATGAATATCAGCATTTATATTCGACTTTCCGGGTTCGCATTAAATGATCGTGGAGGTGCTGTCGCAAACGCTGCCCATTCGCGGGGCAACCGGCAGATGTCGGCATGAGGCGGGAACACCTATTGAGGACGGGGCAGTTAGGTGCGCTGCTGGCGTTCTTCGGCGTATTAGCGACCGACCCCGCCTGGGCTGGCCCGCCAACCGCGTACCGACAGGTGGCCGAGGCTGCGGGTGTCCCGGCGCAGTTGCTTTATGCGGTGGCGCAGACCGAGAGCAACACGCAGTTGCGCATAGGGTATTACCCATGGCCCTGGACTCTGAACGTTAAAGGCAAGCCGCTGCGTTTCGAAACTCGCGAGGAGGCCTGCCGGGCGGTGCTCAAGGCAATCTCCGAGCAGGGTGTGTATGCGGTGGATATCGGCCTGACTCAGCAGAACTGGGGTTACATCGGGCGCGCCCGGTTTCGCGAGCCCTGCGATGCCCTTCACCCGATCAATAACCTGCAAAGCGCCGCCTTGTTGCTGCGTCAGTACTACCAGCAAACCGGAGACTGGGTCAGCGCCGCTGGCATGTACCATCGCCCGGCGGGTGGAGAACCGGCGCGGCTTTATAAAAGCAAGATTCAGGAACGACTGAAGCGCATGGTTGCTGATCGGTGAGCAACGCATGGGCGTATCTGCACAACTTTCCATGTGTGATTTTTTTGTGTACATATCCGTTACTGCGGTCACGCCGACTATCGGTTGCGCTTTTACAGCGCCTCACTTTTGAAGCCCAAAAGTAAGCAAAAGGCTCTTGCCCCACCACTAGGTGCCTCGCTGTCGCTCGGCATGCCCGTAATCCGACATTGCTGCGTGGGGCCGCCGCCACCGGCCATCCATGGCCTGAGGCGGCTAAACCGGCATCCTTGCCGGTTTGCCCCACGCAGCAATGTCGAATTCCGGCCGTCGTGGTTTAACGGGGCGCCTCAGATCAAAATCAAAAGCAGAGCAAAAGCAGAGCGAAAACAATGGGATCGTCTCGGACCGGTAGGAGCAACTTGTTCGCGAGACGTCCGCACAGCCAACGAATACATCGTCTTACACACCGCTTCGCAGCCTTCAGCACCTCTCATCAACCATAAAATAACCCACTGAATTTAAATGCTTTTTCTGTAGGAGTGAGCTTGCTCGCGATGGCGTCAGTTCATGCGATAAATTCGTCAACCATGAAATCGAATCGCGAGCAAGCTCACTCCTACAGAAAAAGCATTTAAATTCAG
>NZ_JACONW010000044.1 GCF_014357575.1 Pseudomonas folii
CAAGTTCGCTCCTACCGGGTTACTGTAATTCATCAAATTGCAGACAACAAAAAACCGACCCTTGGGTCGGTTTTTTTACGGCTTAAGCTTATCGCTTAGGCTGCAGCAGCAACGCTCAGGTCTTTGATGTGACCGTTCAGGCGGCTTTTATGACGAGCAGCTTTGTTCTTGTGGATGATGCCTTTATCGGCCATACGGTCGATAACTGGCACGGCCAGAACATAAGCAGCTTGTGCTTTTTCAGCGTCTTTTGCGTCGATGGCTTTAACTACATTCTTGATGTAGGTACGAACCATGGAACGCAGGCTGGCGTTGTGGCTGCGACGCTTCTCAGCCTGTTTTGCACGTTTTTTGGCGGAAGGTGTGTTGGCCACCGTCGAGCTCCTCGAAAGACTTTTTAGGGAATAGCTTACAAAATAGGCCGCGAATCATGCCGATGACTGGATTGATTGTCAAGGGGTGGTGATCGGTTCCGCCGAGTGGTCGCTATGTTCAACCGGGATATTTATTTCCGGTGCACGACCTGTAAACTCGCCGGCTTTGCCTCTGTGCTTTTGCGGCGCGGAGTATCGCATAAATGGACAGGTTTATCGCCTGGTCCTTTAGCCAAGGCGCTAAATTCTTCAATGAACCTACTCAAATCGTTGGCTGCCGTCAGCTCTATCACCATGCTTTCCCGGGTGTTGGGCTTTGTTCGAGACACTATCATTGCGCGCACATTTGGCGCAGGAATGGCGACGGATGCGTTCTTTATTGCCTTTAAATTGCCCAATCTGCTGCGCCGGATTTTCGCTGAAGGCGCATTCTCTCAGGCTTTTGTGCCAATCCTGGCGGAATATAAAAGCCAGCAAGGCGAGGAGGCGACACGCACCTTTGTCGCTTACGTCACAGGGCTCCTGACACTGGTTCTGGCGCTGGTCACTCTACTTGGGGTAATCGCTGCGCCTTGGGTGATCTGGGCCACTGCGCCGGGCTTTGTCGATACTCCGGAAAAATTCGCGCTGACGTCTGATCTGCTGCGAGTGACCTTTCCTTATATATTGCTGATTTCCCTGTCGTCGCTGGCAGGTGCGATTCTTAATACCTGGAACCGCTTTTCGGTCCCGGCGTTTGTGCCAACGCTACTGAACGTCAGCATGATTTTCTTCGCCTTGTTCCTCACGCCTTATTTTGACCCGCCTGTAATGGCGCTGGGCTGGGCGGTTCTGGTCGGCGGCCTGTTGCAGTTGCTCTATCAGCTGCCGCACCTGAAAAAGATCGGCATGCTGGTACTGCCGCGTCTGAATCTGCATGACACGGGCGTGTGGCGGGTAATGAAGCAGATGCTGCCTGCCATCCTTGGCGTCTCGGTCAGTCAGATTTCTCTGATTATCAATACGATATTTGCCTCGTTCCTTGTGGCTGGTTCAGTGTCCTGGATGTACTACGCCGACCGTTTGATGGAGTTGCCGTCCGGTGTGCTGGGTGTGGCGCTGGGTACGATTCTGCTGCCAATCCTGTCGAAAACCTATGCCAGCAAGGATCGTCAGGAATATTCGCGGATTCTCGACTGGGGTCTGCGCCTGTGTTTTGTGCTGGTCCTGCCGTGCACGCTCGCGCTGGGGATTCTGGCTGAACCGTTAACCGTTTCCCTGTTTCAATACGGTAAATTCGACGCCGTCGATGCTGCCATGACCCAGCGGGCGCTCATCGCTTACTCGGTGGGGTTACTGGGCATCATTGTGATTAAAGTGCTCGCGCCGGGCTTTTACGCTCAACAAAATATTCGCACCCCGGTGAAAATCGCGATTTTCACCCTTATTGTGACCCAACTGCTTAACCTGGTTTTTATCGTACCGCTGCAGCATGCCGGGCTGGCCCTGGCGATCAGTGTTGGCGCTTGCATCAACGCGCTGCTGTTGTTCTGGCAGTTGCGCAAGCAGGATCTGTTTCAGCCGCAGCCGGGTTGGGCGAGGTTTCTGCTCAAGTTGTGTCTGGCGGTTGGGGTGATGTCTGGCGTGCTGCTCGGTCTGATGCATGTGATGCCGGCCTGGAGCGACGGGCAAATGCTTGAACGCTTCATTCGTCTCGGCGGGCTGGTGGCGGCTGGGGTTGTGGCTTATTTCGCGACCCTGTTGCTGTTGGGTTTTCGCCTCAAGGATTTCGCCCGTAGCGCAGTACTGTGAGCAATAGTTGTAACGGGTAGTCGTCGTTTTTTCCCGTCGTGGAGCGATGACTGTTGTTTTGCCTTGGCGTGTTCCTGTCGTCCGGGGCTGTGTGTGGTTATAATCGGCCACTTTATGAGCAAGAAGTGCGTTATGCAGCTGGTTCGAGGCCTCCATAATCTGCGCCCCCAGCATCGGGGCTGCGTCGCCACCATTGGCAACTTTGACGGTGTTCACCGGGGCCACCAGGCTATCCTGGCTCGCTTGCGTGAACGTGCGGTCGAGTTGGGCGTGCCCAGCTGTGTGGTGATTTTCGAGCCGCAGCCGCGTGAGTTCTTTGCTCCGGCCACTGCTCCGGCCCGTCTCGCACGCTTGCGTGACAAGCTGGAGCTGCTGGAGGCCGAGGGCGTTGATCGGGTGTTGTGTCTGGCGTTCAACCAGCGCTTTAGTAAGCTCAGCGCGGCAGAATTTGTCGATACGATATTGATCGACGGGCTCGGCATACAACATCTTGAGGTAGGCGATGATTTCCGTTTCGGTTGCGACCGAATGGGCGACTTCGACTTCCTGCAACAAGCGGGCGATGCCCGTGGCTTTACGGTTGAGGCGGCGCAGACCGTCGAAATCGATGGCGTTCGCGTCAGCAGTACCAAGGTGCGTAATGCCCTGGCCGTGGCGGATTTCGCCCTGGCCGAGCGCATGCTCGGGCGACCGTTCCGGATTACCGGACGTATCCTGCATGGCCAGAAGCTGGCTCGGCAGTTGGGCACTCCCACCGCCAACGTGCAGCTCAAACGGCGTC
Source organism: Pseudomonas folii (assembly GCF_014357575.1). Lineage (GTDB taxonomy): Bacteria > Pseudomonadota > Gammaproteobacteria > Pseudomonadales > Pseudomonadaceae > Aquipseudomonas > Aquipseudomonas folii. The sequence goes on from NZ_JACONW010000044.1 coordinate 2,947, forward strand.
GTGTGCCGCTGACCGGGGTTTATCTGGTCAGTGCAAGCATTGATGGCAAGACCTGGCCGGGCGTCGCCAATATTGGCGTGCGTCCGACCGTGGCAGGTGATGGCAGTGCCCACCTTGAAGTACATCTTCTGGATTTTGCCGGTGACCTTTACGACCGGCGTTTGACGGTGGCTTTCCACCATAAGCTGCGTGATGAGCAGCGTTTCGCCTCCCTGGAGGCGCTCAAGACGGCAATCAATGCGGACGTCGCCGCCGCCCGTGCCCATTGGCATGGCTAACCGCTAATCAAGAGCCTGAAATGACCGACTACAAAGCCACGCTAAACCTTCCGGACACCGCCTTCCCAATGAAGGCCGGCCTGCCCCAGCGCGAGCCGCAAACTCTGCAGCGCTGGGACAGCATTGGCCTGTACCAGAAGCTGCGCGAAATTGGCAAGGATCGTCCGAAGTTCGTTCTGCACGACGGTCCTCCTTACGCCAACGGCTCTATTCACATCGGTCACGCCGTTAACAAGATTCTCAAGGACATGATCCTGCGCTCGAAAACGCTTTCGGGTTTCGACGCGCCTTATGTTCCGGGTTGGGACTGCCACGGTCTGCCGATCGAGCACAAGGTTGAAGTGACTCACGGCAAGAATCTGTCTGCGGACAAGACTCGCGAGCTGTGCCGCGCTTATGCTTCCGAGCAGATTGAAGGGCAAAAATCCGAGTTCATTCGCCTGGGTGTTCTGGGCGACTGGAGCAATCCTTACCTGACCATGAACTTCACCAACGAAGCCGGGGAAATCCGGGCGCTGGCGGAAATGGTCAAAGGTGGCTTCGTGTTCAAGGGCCTCAAGCCCGTGAACTGGTGTTTCGACTGTGGCTCGGCTCTGGCTGAAGCAGAAGTCGAATATCAGGACAAAAAGTCCTCGACCATCGACGTGGCTTTCCCGATCGCGGATGACGCGAAGCTGGCCCAGGCGTTCGGCCTGGATGCATTGAGCAAACCTGCCGCCATCGTGATCTGGACCACCACCCCGTGGACCATCCCGGCCAACCAGGCGCTGAACGTTCACCCCGAGTTTGAATACGCGCTGGTTGATGTTGGCGACAGGCTGCTGGTGCTGGCCGCTGAGCTGGTTGAAAGCTGCCTGGCCCGTTACAAGCTGGAAGGCTCGGTTATCGCCACTGCGACCGGTGCTGCGCTGGAACTGATCAACTTCCGCCACCCGTTCTACGACCGCCTGTCGCCAGTCTATCTGGCTGACTACGTCGAGCTGGGCGCTGGCACTGGCGTCGTTCACTGCTCGCCTGCTTATGGCGTCGATGACTTCGTGATCAGCAAAAGTTATGGCCTGACCAACGATGACATCATCAGCCCGGTGCAGAGCAACGGTGTCTATGTGGATTCGCTGGAGTTCTTCGGCGGTCAGTTCATCTTCAAGGCCAACCAGGCGATCATCGACAAGCTGGCCGAAGTCGGCAGCCTGATGGATACCGAGGTCATCACCCACAGCTACATGCACTGCTGGCGTCACAAATCGCCGCTGATCTACCGCGCTACCGCGCAGTGGTTTGTGGGCATGGACAAACAGCCTGAATCCGGCGACACCCTGCGTGAGCGCGCGGTCAAGGCTATCGAAGACACTCAGTTCGTTCCGGCATGGGGTCAGGCGCGCCTGCACTCGATGATCGCCAACCGTCCTGACTGGTGCATCTCGCGTCAGCGTAACTGGGGCGTGCCGATCCCGTTCTTCCTGCACAAGGAAAGCGGTGATCTGCATCCGCGTACCGTTGAGCTGATGGAAGAAGTCGCCCAACGCGTCGAGAAAGAAGGCATCGAAGCCTGGTTCAAGCTGGACGCCGCCGAGCTGCTGGGTGACGAAGCATCGAAGTACGACAAGATTTCCGACACGCTGGACGTCTGGTTCGACTCCGGTACTACGCATTGGCACGTGCTGCGCGGTTCACACCCGATGGGTCATGAGACCGGGCCACGCGCCGACCTGTACCTTGAAGGTTCCGACCAACACCGCGGCTGGTTCCATTCGTCGCTGTTGACCGGCTGCATGCTGGACGACCACGCGCCTTACCGCGAATTGCTGACCCATGGTTTTGTCGTCGACGAAAACGGTCGCAAGATGTCCAAGTCGCTGAACAACGTTGTGGCGCCGCAGAAGGTCAACGATTCGCTGGGCGCAGACATCATGCGTCTGTGGGTGTCGGCGACCGACTACTCTGGCGAAATGGCTGTTTCCGATCAGATTCTGCAACGCAGCGCTGACGCCTACCGCCGTATCCGCAACACTGCCCGTTTCCTGCTCTCTAACCTGAGCGGTTTCAATCCGGCTACCGATATCCTGCCGCCGGAAGAAATGCTGGCGCTGGATCGCTGGGCGGTAGACCGTGCCTTGCTGTTGCAACGCGAGCTGGAAGAGCATTACGGCGAATACCGTTTCTGGAACGTGTACTCCAAGATCCACAACTTCTGCGTGCAGGAGTTGGGTGGGTTCTATCTGGACATCATCAAGGACCGCCAATACACCACGGCCGCGGACAGCACTGCACGTCGGTCCTGCCAGACCGCGCTGTTCCATATCTCCGAAGCGCTGGTGCGCTGGATCGCGCCGATCCTGGCATTCACGGCCGACGAGCTGTGGCAGTTCCTGCCGGGCGAGCGTAACGAATCGGTCATGCTTAACACCTGGTACCAAGGGCTGAGCGAAATGCCGGCTGACTTCGAACTGGACCGCGCCTATTGGGAGCGGATCATGGCGGTGAAGGTCGCGGTCAACAAAGAGATGGAAAACCTGCGTGCGGCCAAGGCGATTGGCGGCAACCTGCAGGCCGAAGTCACTCTGTATGCTGAAGACGCACTGGTCGCCGACCTGTCGAAACTCAGCAACGAGCTGCGCTTTGTACTGATCACCTCCACGGCCAGCGTCGCGCCGTTGTTCGATGCTCCAGCTGATGCAGTTGTGACCGAAGTGGCGGGTCTGAAGCTCAAGGTGGTCAAGTCCGGTCATGCGAAGTGCGCCCGTTGCTGGCATCACCGCGCTGACGTGGGTGTGAACCCTGAGCATCCTGAAATCTGCGGCCGTTGCGTAGACAATATCAGCGGTGCAGGCGAGGTTCGTCACTATGCCTAATACAGGTTATGGACGTTTGGCCTGGCTCTGGTTGAGCCTGTTGGTTCTGGTCCTGGATCAGGCCACCAAGTATTACTTCGAGCATCGCCTGGAGCTGTACGAGCAAATCGTGATCATCCCGGATTACTTCAGCTGGATGCTTGCTTACAACACCGGCGCGGCCTTCAGCTTTCTGGCCGACAGCTCAGGCTGGCAGCGCTGGCTGTTCGCGCTGATCGCTATCGTGGTCAGCGTGGTGCTGGTGGTCTGGCTCAAGCGTCTGGGACGGGATGACACCTGGCTGGCCATTGCCCTGGCATTGATACTGGGCGGCGCGCTCGGCAACTTGTACGATCGTGTCGCTATCGGTCACGTCATCGATTTCATTTTTGTTCATTGGAAAGAGCACGGCTTCCCGGCATTCAATATCGCTGACAGCGCAATTACTGTTGGTGCGATCATGCTGGCGCTGGACATGTTCAAGAGCAAAAAAACCGGAGAAACCGTTAATGACTGAACAGTTATTGACCGAGCAACGCATCGGTCAGAACACGGAAGTCACTCTGCATTTTGCTTTGCGCCTGGAGAACGGCGAGACAGTCGACAGCACCTTTGACAAGGCCCCGGCCACGTTCAAGGTGGGTGATGGCAACCTGCTGCCTGGTTTTGAAGCGGCGCTGTTCGGCTTCAAGGCTGGAGACAAGCGCACCGTGCAGGTTCTGCCGGAAAATGCCTTTGGTCAGCCGAACCCGCAAAACGTCCAGATCATCCCGCGTTCGCAGTTCCAGGACATGGAGCTGTCGGAAGGTTTGCTGGTGATCTTCAATGATGCGGCCAATACTGAGCTGCCGGGCGTGGTGAAGGCGTTCGATGACGCGCAAGTGACCATCGACTTCAACCATCCGCTGGCGGGCAAGACTCTGAGTTTCGAAGTGGAAATCTTCGAGGTCAAAGCGCTTTAATCAAGCTTGAACCTGAGCCCGGCTTTGGCCGGGCTGTTTCGCACGTAGACACGAGGCACCCCATGCAAATCAAACTCGCCAACCCCCGCGGCTTCTGCGCTGGAGTGGATCGTGCGATCGAAATTGTCAATCGCGCTCTGGAAGTGTTTGGCCCGCCGATCTATGTGCGCCATGAAGTGGTTCATAACAAATTCGTTGTCGAAGACCTGCGCGCTCGTGGCGCGATCTTCGTCGAAGAGCTGGATCAAGTCCCTGACGACGTGATCGTGATTTTCAGCGCCCATGGCGTTTCGCAAGCCGTGCGTACTGAAGCGTCGGGTCGTGGCCTGAAAGTGTTCGATGCAACGTGTCCGCTGGTGACCAAGGTTCACATCGAAGTGGCGCGTTACAGCCGTGACGGTCGCGAATGCATCCTGATCGGCCATCATGGTCACCCTGAAGTTGAAGGCACCATGGGCCAGTACGACGCCAGTAATGGCGGCGCGATCTACCTGGTCGAGGATGAGAATGACGTCGCCAAATTGCAGGTGCGCAATCCGGAATCCCTGGCGTTCGTGACTCAGACGACCTTGTCCATGGACGATACCAGCCGCGTTATCGATGCCTTGCGCACACGTTTCCCGGCGATTGGCGGGCCGCGCAAGGACGACATCTGCTACGCCACGCAAAACCGTCAGGATGCGGTCAAGCAACTGGCTGATGAGTGTGACGTTGTCCTGGTGGTCGGCAGTCCGAACAGTTCCAACTCCAATCGTCTTCGCGAGCTGGCGGAGCGCATGGCAACCCCGGCTTACCTGATCGACGGAGCCGAAGACATGCAGCGCGGCTGGTTCGATGGCGTTCAGCGGATCGGCATTACCGCAGGCGCCTCGGCGCCGGAAGTGCTGGTGCGTGGCGTGATTCAGCAACTGCACGCCTGGGGCGCGACCGGCGCTGACGAGCTGGCTGGCCGCGAAGAGAACGTGACCTTCTCGATGCCCAAGGAGTTGCGGGTCAAGTCGTTGTTGTAACGCGGCGAATTACGGACCTGTAGGAGCGCACGAGCACCGCGAGGCCGCGATAGCGGTGTATCAGACAGACCGCCATCGCTGCCTCGCGGTGCTCGTGAGCTCCTACAGAAAATGCGTTGCGGGCAGGGGGCTGCAAGGCCAGCGTGAAGCGGCAACCTCCCGATTCAGATGACTTAACCGCAAAGCTCTTCTGGCTTCGTTTCGCTCTCAATTTGTACCCTGCCGGTTCTGGCCATCACCACCGCGTGGTGGCTTACGGCTTCTTTCGCATCGCAGATGAACAATCTTCCTGCAACAAAGCCATTGCCTGCTGGAACACCCAGCGCGTTAAATCGAATTTGCCTGACGAAATGAATATTTCCAAAAATCGGCACTTTCCCGCTTCGAGCGCGCTCCGTCAGCACCAGATCATCTTCACTGCCTTTCGGGTCCACAACGATCTGCCAACCCTTGCTCCAATCCTCATCAATCGCTCGAATCACCACCAGCTGACTTCGTAAAATCGCTTCCGTACGTGCTGTGCGTATCCCGCTGGCCAGTTGTTGCGCGGCATCAATGCGGCGCTGGCTCATCAGGAACTCACTGAAAGCCGGAGCGGTGAGGGTGACAACTATCCCAATGACCAGCATCGTCACTGCCAGCTCAATGATCGTGAAGCCTGCCTGTTTCATACGTTTCCCTCCATGGAAATTCTCATTTGAATGCCATGCGGGCATTCGTCCCTGTCAAACTACCGTACATCCTTGTTTACAGTTTCAGCCGGGGATGCTGTCCTATAGTCGTAACGTCTAGGAGACACTCAATGACCCAGCGATCCAAGGGGTTCACCCTCGTCGAATTGTTAATCACTGTGTCGTTGGTCGGGATACTCGCGGTTATCGCTATTCCCAGTTTCAATAGCTCGATACAGAGTTCAAAGGCTGATACCGAAGTCAGTGATTTGCAGCGCGCGCTCAACTTTGCCCGGCTTGAGGCGATAAACCGTGGAGTGAATGTTCAGGTGCGGCCCAACGTCGATGGTGCCGGCTGGAATACCGCGCTCAAAGTGGTGCTGTCATCCAATGTGACGAGCGACGCTGCGTTACGTGTAACGGCTCCAATGAGTAGCGGCGCTGCACTTGCGGTCCCGAATGTCACCCTGATCGAGTTCAATAACCTCGGCGGCCTTTCGGCCCCGGCCACGGCGGTTGCAATGACTTACACACTAGGCACAGCGATCACCAAGACGGTGTATGTATGCTTGAACGGTCGAATTGTTTCGAGTGGGAATTGCAATGGGTAAGGGACGAAAGAGCCGTCAGGTTGGCATGACGCTGATCGAGGTGTTGGTGTCGGTGTTGATATTGGGCATCGGCCTGTTGGGCGCGGCGGCCATTCAATTGAACGCCCTGAGGTACACCGACAGCTCGGCGATGACCAGCCAGGCCAGCTTCATTGCCTACGACATGATGGATCGTATTCGGGCTAATGTTGACGGCAATGCGGTGAATAATGGTTCTAACGTTCTGGCCAGCTATGCCTTGGCCTCACTGGCAGCGGCACCCGCAGGCAACATGAATAATGCGGTCTCCCAGGATCTGGCCGACTTTAGTACCAATATCACTAACTTCGCGGGAGCAGCAGGCGCTAATAGCAAGATTGAGATTAACAAGCCCTTAGTAAAGATCACTATCACATGGGATGACACCCGTGCTGCAGCAGCAAGTGACAACTCGCTGGGCAAAACGCCAGGTACGACCAATCCGCAACAATTTGAGTTGAGTTCGCAAATTGGTCTCAACAATACGGTGGCGCCATGAACACGGGCGTCCGAGGCTTTGGTCTGATTGAGATCATGGTTGCAATGGTCTTGGGCCTGATCGTGAGCATGGGGATCGTTCAGATATTCATTGCCTCCAAGGGCACGTATCAGTCACAGGACGCTGCGGCACGCATGCAGGAAGATGCGCGTTTTGCTCTCAGCAAGTTAGTGCAGGAAATCCGTATGACCGGAATGTATGGCTGTCTGGGTTTTGATACGCCTGCCGTCGCCCCAGCAATTGCAAAACCGACCGACCTTGATAATCCAATTATTTGGGATAACGCCACCAACACGCTAACTCTGATCAGTGCGGACGTGGGCGTATCGGGCGGCGCGCCGACCTGGACTATTATTTCGAATTGCAGAACATTCGCCCGGCTCTATAGCGGCCAACGGGCAGCTGGGGTTGGAGAAATCAGATTCCCTATTCGTAAAATCACTTACATCCTGAGTGGAAGCGACCTGAAAGTGAAGGTCGGCAATGGTGGCGATTCAGCGCAACCGCTGCTAAGCAATGTAAGTAGATTCACCGTCGACTTTGGTATAGCCGGAGCGCCGATGTCCTACACCGGGGTTATCAATACACCCGCCTTGGCATCCAATATTCGCAGCGTGCGCTTGACGCTGACGTTATCTGATCCTACAGGCAAAGTTCGCAACCAAACCTACAACGTCGTTGCCGCTTTGCGTAACCGGTTCTGATGAGAGTTGCCATGAAGAAAAAATCGCGGGTTGTCTCAGCAGGATTTCCCACTCAGCAGAAAGGTATGGTGCTGCTTGTCAGCCTGGTCTTTTTGCTGTTGTTGACTTTAATCGGCGTATCGTCGATGCAGAACGCTACCCTGCAGGAAAAAATGGCGGGCAGCGTTTCGGTGCGTAATAAGTCCTTTCAGACCGCAGAAGCAATACTTCGAGTCGGCGAATCTGCCATTTTGACCCCGACGTTTAGCTTGGTGGCTTGCACGAGTGACACGACTTGCGCACCTCCAACTGATTCAACCACTGTCACACAAGTGGGCAATAGCTCTGCTGGGGTCCCTTGGGTCGCGGAAGCGGGTGGCTTCTATGTTATCCAGAACATTGGCACCACGTTTTCGCCAATGAATCAGCCACAAAATTGTGTAGTTGGGCGCTCAGTTACACTTTATCGCGTGACGGCGAGCGTTCTTCAAGGCGTATCTAGAACGGTATTGGAGAGCATTTATGCTATTTGCTAAGTTGCCGAGCCGTCTGCTGAAGTCTGTTTACGGTGCATTACTAGCGTTGTATCTGACCGCCCCCGCTTATGCGTTTACTCCCGCGCAGGTTCCACTGCTGAGTTCTTCCGCAGTGGCGCCGAACGTGATGCTGTTGGTTGATAACTCAGGAAGTATGTACAACATTATCTGGTCGTCGGCCTTTGATCCCCGGGTGAATCGTACGGACGTCAGTTATTTTTCAACTCAGTGCGTGGATGCCCTTGGGGTTATCGTTATATGTCCCTTCGAGACCACCATTTCCGGAGATGAGACGTTAACTCTGGGAGATATCAACAGTCGCGGCGTCATCCTCGGGATTTCGCTGAATTGCATACTAGGAGGAGTGCCAATTCGCCGCAGTGGCACTACCTATTGTCTGGATTTGCCGGATCCAGCAGGTAACGGGCGCACTCGTTACACAGCCAACTATTTGTCCTGGTTGATAGATTCCGTGCAGCCTACCAGGGTATCGGTCCTCGGCATTATTGGTCTGGTGACTGTGTATTACAAGGATTACACCAACGGCAGCATCCCCAACGACTACCGGATGAATGTGGCCAAAACCGTCGCAACCAATCTGGTGACCAATAACACATCGTTGCGGATCGGACTGGCGCAGTTCAATGAGCCCATCACGGGCGGCGACCTCGGCCCTGGAGGTCGCATTTCCAGGGTGATCACTGACCTCTCACCGGTAACAGCAACAGTTTATCAGCCGAATGGTGTTAGTCAGGCGCAAGCCAATACCAATATCACTAATCTGAAGAATGCTATTGCAGCGCTGACGCCGACCGCCAATACGCCACTGGCTGAAACCTACTATGAGATAACCCGCTATTTTCGCGGGATGACTTCGTATTACCCCAGCGCACAGACGACCTACACCAGCCCTGTTCAGTACCGGTGCCAGAAGAATTACGGAGTGGTTATTACCGATGGTTTGCCCACGTATGACCGTACATTTCCTGCGAATGATCCGGATGACGTTGCCGATAGCTCCCGATCTTTGCCCAATTGGGATTTGGTCGCCAACGACGGCCTTAGACCAGTAACCAGTCCTGGTACTGGGGGGGATGCGGAAGGGGATACGTTATATCTCGACGATCTCGCGAGGTTTGCTTACGACATTGATATGCGTAAAGCAGCAGATGGGTCCGATTTGGCAGGGAAAAGTTGGGACAACACTGGCTTTAACAAACAGAACTTGAGTACCTACACCATCGGCTTTACAACGTCATCGGATCAGATGCTGATTGATGCCGCCGATGACAGTCATGGTCGCGGCAAGTATTTCCAGACGGGTGACAGTGCGGGTTTGACTGCTGCATTGAATCTGGCTTTGAGCGACATCTATGCCAAGGCTGGATCAGGCGGCGGCGGTGCGACCAACTCGTCTACGCTGAGCAACGGTACGCGCTTTTATCAGACGCTGTACGACCCCAAAGATTGGCACGGCACGATTAAAGCGTTCAACCTTAACGCGACAACGGGTGCCTTGAGCACTACGGTGTGGAGCACGGATAGCCTCATTACCAGCTCATCTCCCGGCCCGTTTTTTGAATCCTGGAACACGGTGTCAGGAAGCAGAATTGCCCTCGACTACAACAATCTGACCGGTGCGCAAAAAACGGCATTCGACACCACCTTGCCTACCGGGGTCACTGGCGCGCAACTGGTGAACTGGAGCAAAGGTACCGCCAATGCAAGATTAAGGGCCCGGACGATTTTACTCGGCGACGTCATTAATTCGCCTTTGACCACCGCATTGCCGACCGACAAAACATCAGCAGATTTGGCGGGTAATACGAGCTACTCGGCGTACCTGACAACCAAAGCGTCAAATATGAATTACAATCTGCTGGTCAATGCAAACGACGGGTTCTTCAACGTCATCAACCCTGACACCGGCGTGCGTCGTTATGCGTATATGCCTTCTACCTCATTGGCTTCGCTAGCGACAATCGCCTCTGCAACGTACGGCTCTGGCTCCCACAAGTTCACTGTAGACGGTCAGATTTCAGTCTTTGACACGCAGGCAGGAACCTCGTGGCGTACCGTAGCGTTTGGTGGAACTGGCGCGGGCGGCAAGGCGTTTTTCGCGATCAAACTGTTTGAAGGCAGTGATAACTCAATCCAGGCACTCTGGGAGGTGAAGGCACCCGACACATCCTCACCAGCGAACCCTTTCAACAATCTCGGCTATGCCTATTCCAAGCCTGACGTAGCGCGTATGGCCGATGGCACAAGCATTGTGGTGTTAGGCAATGGATATGGCAGCTTTACCGGGGACGCTTCGTTGTTCGTCCTCAACGCCAATACCGGAGCCCTGATCAGAGAAATCCCTATACCAGCGTCGGCCAAATTGGCAGATAACGGTCTGTCCTCGGTCAAGCTTCGCGTCAATGCGCAAAATGTTGTACAGGCGGCTTACGCCGGGGATTTAAAAGGACGCCTGTGGAAATTCGACATGAGCAGCACATCTGCTAACGGTTGGGGCGTGGCGTTCAATAATAAGCCACTGTTCACTGCCATCGCACCTGACAGCACGCCGCAACCCATCATCGTGCAGCCACTGCTGTTGGATCATCCTACCAACGGCAAAATGGTTTATTTCGGTACTGGCAAGTTCAGTGAAACCTCTGACAAAACGACTAATAGCCAGCAAGCTTTTTACGCTGTCTGGGACGCCGATGGCGCTACCGGTGGATACGTGCAGGGTAATCTGCAGCCGCAAACGATTACTGGCACCATCACAGGAAATGGTGCGACCTACTACACCACGTCCAACAACGATGTGGACTGGACACTCAAAAAAGGCTGGTACATGACCTTGTCCACAACGGAGCCTTACATCGGGGAGCGGATCATTTACTCCGCACAAACCAGCCGTGGGCGGATCATCTTCACTACGGCAGCGGTGAACTCCAGTGACCCGTGTGAAAGTACCGGCACTGGGCGTCTGTTTGAGCTGGATGCTGCCAAGGGCGGCATGCTCAATTATCAGGTTCTTGATACTAATGGTGATGGAAATATTGATGCGAATGATATTCGTGTTAGCGGCATCCGTAACGGTACGGGCATCCCGAATCTGGTGGCAGTTGTGTCGAGTCCTACTGGCAAAGATGACACCAAGTATCTGGTTGACTCGAGTAGTAACCAAGGTATCAATTTGCAAGAGAAAGGCGGCTCTGTGAACCAACGCATCATGTGGCGGCAAATACAGTAAGGAATACGGTGTATGCGAAGCAGATCAACAGGTTTTACTTTGATCGAACTCATGATTGTCGTAGCGATTGTGGGTATTCTGGCGGCCATTGCGTATCCCAGTTACACGGAATACGTGAGGCGTACCCACAGGGCGGAAATTGCGAGTTTGTTGAATGAGCAGGTCCAAGCGCTGGAGCGCTTCTATTCCCGCAATGGTCAGTACTCTAACGTAGCGGCGGCAGGAGGGAATGCGGCCGTGAACCTGGTGCTTTCACAGGGTAACGCTTATTACACAATTGATCCGAAGCGGGATCCCCAGGCTTTTACCCTGACCGCGACCCCAATCGCCGGCTCGATGATGAACGGTGACAAATGCGGTAATTTCATCATTACCAATACCGGCGCTATCAGTAACTCAACGGGTCTTGCGAGCAAGGATTGCTGGGGCCGCTGATCCCCCAATTCTTTGAACGAGTACAAGATGTCCAGGCAGCAGGTTGTGATTGTTGGCGGTGGTGTGATCGGTTTGTTGACCGCGTTCAACCTCGCATCCGAAGTTGATCAGGTCATCCTTCTGGACCGTGCCGGAGTAGGGCAAGAAGCATCATGGGCGGGCGGCGGCATTGTTTCCCCGCTCTATCCCTGGCGCTACGTCACCGCAGTGACGGCGCTGGCGCACTGGTCGCAGGATTTCTATCCGCAGCTGGCCGAGCGCCTGTTTGCACAGACCGGGATCGATCCCGAAGTGCACACCACCGGTTTGTACTGGCTGGATCTGGACGACGAGCAGCAGGCGCTGGGATGGGCTGCCCGAGAGGCGCGACCGCTCAGCGCTGTGGATATATCGGCGGTTCACGACGCTGTGCCCGTACTGGGCGAGGGTTATGAGCGTGCGATCTACATGACCAACGTCGCCAACGTGCGCAATCCCAGGCTGGTCAAATCCCTGAAAGCGGCGCTATTGGCGTTACCCAACGTCACCCTTCACGAGCACTGTGCCGTGACGGGATTTGTCCGTAACGGTGAGCGGGTGGTGGGCGTGAGCACGTCGTCCGGAGATATTTTGGGCGATCAGGTGGTTCTCACTGCAGGTGCCTGGAGCGGTGAGTTGCTCAAGACCCTTGGCCTTGAACTGCCGGTCGAGCCGGTCAAAGGCCAAATGATTCTGTACAAGTGCGCTGCGGATTTTCTACCGAGTATGGTGCTGGCCAAGGGGCGATATGCGATCCCTCGGCGTGACGGGCATATTCTGGTGGGCAGTACCCTGGAGCACGAGGGATTCGACAAGACCCCAACCGATGTGGCGCTGGAAAGCCTCAAGGCTTCTGCGGTGGAGCTGCTTCCCGCGTTGGCGGATGCTCAAGTGGTGGGGCACTGGGCTGGCCTGCGTCCGGGCTCGCCTGAAGGTATTCCCTATATTGGTCCAGTGCAGGGCTTTGAAGGCCTATGGCTCAACTGTGGCCATTACCGTAACGGCCTGGTGTTGGCGCCTGCGTCCTGTCAATTGCTGGCGGATCTGCTGGTTGGGCGTGAGCCGCTGATTGATGCGGCACCCTATGCGCTGAGCGGTAGGGTTGCGGGGCTGCTGTAGGAGTGAGCTTGGTCGCGAGGCGGCGTGTCAGGCACAACGCCTCGCTAAAACGCTCACTCCTGCATCAGAGGGCGCAACTCAGCGATCACGAGTCGCCGGGCCTTCCAGACGATGTGCCTCGCTGCAATACCATTGCTGCCCCTGATTGAGGGCACGGTCCTGAGGCAAATGCACACCGCATTGAGCGCAGCGGACCATGGGTGCTGCCACGCCTTCGGGAGGCGGAGCTTTGCGACGTGGGGTCGGCGGGTTGAGCAGACGCTTGACGAACCACACAACCGCCGCGATCAGCGCGACCCACATAAGTAAGCGAATCATGATTTCCAGCTTAGTGATTGGAGATTTTGCAGTGTAGCGAAGCAGAGGCTATTGGAATAGGTTCAGCCTGTAGGACGGGCTTTAGACGGGATGGCTATGTTCCTGGCGCAGGGGATGAAGCGGATGTAACGGTGCTCTCCCTCGACGTGGGACCGGCTTTAGCCGGGAAGAGGTCGGTAGAGCCAAGAAAAACTGACCGTCAGAAAGACCGCCTTCCCGGCTAAAGCCGGTCCCACGTCCTGAACTGTGGTTGTTGCGCGGTATTGGTGAGTCAGGCAGTACGCTATCGCGGCCTCGCGGTGCTCTCGCGCTTCTGCAGGTATGTTTTACCGCCTGCAGAAGCGGGTAATCCGAGGCAAAAAAAAGAGGCCCGCAGGCCTCTTTTTTGTACACGCTGGTATCAGTCGAACACACCAAACGTCATGTAGCTGAACCACGAGCGGTCTTTTTCGCCTTTCGCTTCGCGTTCCTGCTCGTCGAGCTCTTCCTGGTTTTCCGGAAGCAGCTCACGCGGGATGGCTTGCTTGGCGTCTTCGTACTGCTTGATCACGTCCTGGTTGGCGCGGGTTTCACCCGGCGGCAGCGGCGGATTGCTTTCGATCAGGCCCAAGGTTGCCTTGGACAGCCATGAGCGGTTGTCCGCTTCGGCTTCACGCGGTACGAACTGACCGTCAACCAGTTGTGGATGGTTCGGGTAGTTGGCCTTGAGCACTTCCAGGCTGGTAGCCGCCAGATCGTCCAGGTGCAGACGCTGATAGGACTCTACCATCACGGCCAGGCCGTCACCCACGGATGGGGTTTCCTGGAAGTTTTCGATCACGTAACGCCCGCGGTTGGCGGCAGCGACATAGGCCTGACGAGTCAGGTAGTAGTCGGCAACGTGAATTTCGTAAGAGGCCAGCAGGTTGCGCAGATAAATCATGCGCTGCTTGGCATCCGGCGAATAGCGGCTGTTCGGGTAGCGGCTGGTCAGTTGCGCGAACTCGTTGAATGAGTCACGAGCGGCACCCGGGTCACGTTTGGTCTGGTCCAGCGGCAGGAAGCGCGCCAGCAGGCCAACGTCCTGGTCGAACGAGGTCAGGCCCTTCATGTAGTAGGCGTAGTCAACGTTCGGGTGCTGCGGGTGCAGACGGATGAAGCGTTCGGCAGCAGACTTCGCAGCTTCCGGCTCACCGTTCTTGTAGTTCGCATAAATCAGTTCGAGCTGTGCCTGATCAGCATAGCGACCGAATGGATAACGCGACTCCAGCGCCTTGAGCTTTTCAGTAGCTGTCGAATAGCTGTTGTTACCCAGGTCGGCCTGCGCCTGCTGGTACAGCTCGACTTCGCTCAGGTTTTCGTCAATCACTTCCTTCGACGAGCAGGCAGCGGTGAGTGCGAGGATGGCTATCAGCAGCAGGTGTTTCACTTGCATGGCGGCTTGCGTCCCTATAACGGTCGCTGTCTTGGGCGTGACCGTCCTGTTATGATGAGCACCCCGCGGAACCCCCGGGGCAAAAGACGCCGTATTTAACCACAAGCGCGCTGCCGAAACCAAAGGCTAGCCGCCACCTAGTCTGGCCATGTCCGAAAATATAGAACTTCGCGCAGAGGTGCCGTCCGATTTGGGCGGTCAACGCCTCGATCAAGTCGCCGCACAATTATTCGCTGAGCACTCTCGCTCGCGCCTTTCTGCCTGGATCAAGGACGGCCGTTTGACGGTTGACGGAGGCGTCTTGCGCCCCCGTGACATCGTACACGGTGGTGCTGTTCTGCAATTGATTGCAGAGCAGGAGGCCCAGGGAGAATGGCTCGCTCAGGACATCGAACTCGATATCGTCTATGAAGACGATCAGATCCTGGTCATTAACAAGCCTGCCGGTCTGGTGGTGCATCCCGCTGCCGGTCACGCCGATGGCACGCTGCTCAATGCTCTGCTGCACCATGTGCCGGACATTATCAATGTGCCGCGCGCCGGTATCGTGCACCGTCTCGACAAGGACACCACCGGTCTGATGGTGGTCGCCAAGACGATTCAGGCGCAGACCCAGCTCGTTACCCAACTGCAAAGCCGTACCGTGAGCCGCATCTATGAATGCATCGTGATCGGTGTCGTTACTGCCGGTGGCAAGATCGACGCGCCTATTGGCCGTCACGGTCAGCAACGCCAGCGCATGGCGGTGATGGAAGGCGGCAAGCAGGCGGTGAGTCACTACCGTGTGCTTGAGCGTTTCCGTTCCCACACCCATGTGCGGGTCAAGCTGGAAACCGGCCGTACCCACCAGATTCGTGTGCATATGGCGCACATCAACTATCCGTTGGTGGGTGATCAGGCTTACGGTGGTCGTTTCCGTATTCCGCCTGCTGCCAGTGCGACCATGGTTGATTCGTTGAAAACCTTCCCGCGTCAGGCGTTGCATGCGCGTTTCCTGGAGCTGGATCATCCGACCACCGGTAAGCGCATGAGCTGGGAATCGCCGCTGCCTGACGATTTTGTCTGGTTACTGTCGCTGCTCAAGCAGGATCGCGAGGCGTTCATCGGGTGAGTGACTGGCTGATTCCTGACTGGCCCGCGCCTGCGGGAATCAAGTCCTGCGTCACAACCCGTAGCGGCGGCGTCAGTCTGGCGCCGTTCGACAGTTTCAATCTGGGTGACCATGTGGGTGACGATCCGCAGGCTGTCGCTGCCAATCGCCTGCGTCTGACCTCGGAGCTGAAGATTCAGGCTGCCTGGCTCAAGCAAGTGCATGGTGTGGTGGTGGCTGAGGCTGACCCTCGCCAAGTGGTCGAGGCTGATGCCAGTTGGACCGACAAGCCGGGCATTGCCTGCACCATCATGACCGCCGATTGCCTGCCTGCTCTTTTCTGTGATCGGGCCGGTACTCGCGTGGCCGCGGCTCATGCCGGGTGGCGCGGATTGGCAGCCGGTGTGCTGGAGGCTGCTGCCGATAGTCTGCAAGTTGCGCCCGATGAAGTTCTGGTCTGGCTTGGTCCAGCCATCGGCCAGCCGTCCTTTGAAGTGGGGGCGGAAGTTCGCGAAGCCTTTATAGGCACGCATCCGCAAACCGACGCCGCGTTTATACCCAGCAAAAATCCTGGCCGGTTCATGGCCGACATCTATGCCCTCGCTCGCTTGCGATTGGCAGCCCGCGGGATCACTGCCGTTTATGGCGGTGGCTTCGATACCTTCACTGATCCTCGCTTCTATTCCTACCGCCAAAACGCTCGCAACGGCCGCTTTGCGTCACTGATCTGGATCGATCCAGTCAGGTAGGAGTTGCCCCGATGTCCCTGACAACGCGCTGTCGCGCAGCAAACATTGGATCTGTAGGAGCGCACGAGCAACGCGAGGCCGCGATGGCGGTGTATCAGACAGGACGCCATCGCTGCCTCACGGTGCTCGTGAGCTCCTACAGAAAAGTATTCCAAATCAGATGGTTGCAATTTGCTTGATGAGAGCGAACTTGTTCGCGAGAAAGGGTACAGGCGATAGATAAACATCGCCTGCCGCCCAGTTTCGCGAACAAGTTCGCTCCTACCAGCAGGGTCCGTGCATGATCTCATTCATGAGGCTATCGTTTAGATGTCCCACTGCATTGCTGATCTGCGTCAATTAAATTCAGCTTGAATCTCACGCAAACGCCCGCATGTACTTGGGCATCCAGCAGGTTTTTTTCATAGGTGTGTTTATTTGCTCCGGCCTGCTTATATAGGAAGGTGACTAATGCGTATCGATAGATTGACCAGCAAGTTGCAATTGGCGTTATCTGATTCCCAATCCCTGGCGGTAGGTCTAGACCATCCGGCCATTGAGTCTGCGCACCTGATGCAGGCGTTGCTTGATCAGCAGGGCGGCACCATCAAGCCACTGCTGCTGCAAGTGGGCTTCGACATCAACAGTCTGCGCAAAGAATTGAGCAAAGAGCTCGACCAACTGCCGAAAATCCAGAACCCGACAGGCGACGTGAATATGTCCCAGGATCTGGCTCGTCTGCTGAATCAGGCAGATCGTCTGGCGCAGCAGAAGGGCGACCAGTTCATCTCCAGCGAGTTGGTCTTGCTGGCGGCCATGGACGAAAACAGCAAGTTGGGCAAATTGCTGCTCGGCCAAGGCGTCAGCAAGAAGGCGCTGGAGAATGCCATCAGCAATCTGCGCGGCGGCTCTGCAGTCAACGACCCTAATGTCGAAGAGTCGCGCCAGGCACTGGATAAATACACCGTCGACCTGACCAAGCGTGCCGAAGAAGGCAAGCTCGATCCGGTGATCGGCCGTGACGACGAAATCCGTCGGACCATTCAGGTGCTGCAGCGCCGGACCAAGAACAACCCGGTTCTGATCGGCGAACCTGGTGTGGGTAAAACCGCCATCGCGGAGGGTCTTGCTCAGCGCATCATTAATGGTGAAGTGCCGGATGGCCTCAAAGGCAAGCGTTTGCTGTCTCTGGACATGGGCTCGCTGATCGCCGGGGCCAAGTTCCGGGGTGAGTTCGAGGAGCGCCTGAAATCGCTGCTCAATGAGCTTTCCAAACAGGACGGCCAGATCATCCTGTTCATCGACGAGCTGCACACCATGGTCGGCGCCGGTAAGGGCGAAGGCTCCATGGATGCAGGCAACATGCTCAAGCCTGCGTTGGCGCGTGGCGAGCTGCATTGTGTCGGCGCGACCACGCTCAACGAGTACCGCCAATATATAGAGAAGGACGCGGCCCTTGAGCGGCGCTTCCAGAAAGTGTTGGTGGATGAGCCGAGTGAAGAAGACACCATCGCGATCTTGCGTGGCTTGAAGGAACGCTACGAGGTTCACCACAAAGTCGCGATCACTGACGGCGCGATCATTGCGGCGGCCAAATTGAGCCACCGCTATATCACCGATAGGCAGTTGCCCGACAAGGCCATCGACCTGATCGACGAAGCGGCCAGCCGTATTCGTATGGAAATCGACTCCAAGCCGGAAGTGCTCGACCGTCTTGAGCGTCGCTTGATCCAGTTGAAGGTTGAATCCCAGGCACTGAAGAAAGAAGACGACGAGGCTGCGATCAAGCGTCTGGAAAAACTTCAGGAAGAAATCGTCCGCCTGGACCGTGAATACGCTGACCTCGAAGAAATCTGGACGTCGGAAAAAGCCGAAGTCACCGGTTCTGCGCAGATCCAGCAAAAGATCGAACAGTCGCGTCAGGAGCTGGAAGCGGCTCGTCGCCGTGGTGACCTGAACCGCATGGCTGAATTGCAGTACGGGATCATTCCGGACCTGGAACGCAGTCTGCAAATGGTCGACCAGCACGGCAAACCTGAGAATCAATTGCTGCGCAGTAAGGTGACAGAGGAGGAGATTGCCGAAGTCGTCTCCAAATGGACTGGGATTCCCGTGTCGAAGATGCTCGAAGGGGAGCGCGACAAACTCCTGCGTATGGAGAGCCTGCTGCACCAGCGCGTTATCGGTCAGGACGAAGCGGTAATTGCGGTTTCCAACGCGGTACGTCGTTCTCGTGCCGGTTTGTCTGATCCAAATCGCCCAAGCGGTTCGTTCATGTTCCTCGGCCCAACCGGTGTCGGTAAGACCGAGCTGTGCAAGGCGCTGGCGGAGTTCCTGTTCGACACCGAAGAGGCGATGGTGCGAATCGACATGTCCGAGTTCATGGAGAAGCATTCCGTGGCTCGACTGATTGGTGCACCACCAGGCTATGTCGGTTATGAAGAGGGCGGTTATCTCACCGAGGCGGTCCGTCGCAAGCCGTACTCCGTGATCTTGCTGGACGAGGTGGAGAAGGCGCACCCGGACGTCTTCAACATCTTGCTGCAAGTGCTGGAAGACGGCCGCCTGACCGACAGCCACGGTCGCACGGTGGATTTCCGCAATACCGTGATCGTGATGACCTCCAACCTGGGCTCGGCGCAGATCATCGAGCTTTCGGGGGATCGCGAAGCACAGCGCGCGGCGGTGATGGACGCTGTCAGCAATCACTTCCGGCCGGAGTTCCTGAACCGTATCGACGAAGTGGTGATCTTCGAACCTCTGGCCCGCGACCAGATTGCCGGCATTACGGATATTCAGCTGGCTCGCCTGCGCAGCCGTCTGACCGAGCGCGAACTGAAACTGGAGCTGAGCCCTGAAGCGATGGATAAACTCATCGCGGTGGGTTACGACCCGGTTTACGGTGCTCGTCCGCTCAAGCGTGCGATCCAGCGCTGGATCGAGAACCCGCTGGCGCAGTTGATTCTGTCGGGCGGTTTCATGCCGGGCTCCAGCGTCACCGGCACAGTGGTTGACGACGAAATCGTCTTCAACTGATGGGGTTTGCAGTTCAGGCTCGTCAGCGATGTGTTATCGCGGGCGAGCCTGACGCTGCTTATGGATGGATTTGCGAGGGCCGAAAGGCCATCTGAAAAAAAATCGCAAATCATTGTCTTAAAAGCAATTTAAGGGGTTGACACCTCTTTTTAAAATTGTAGAATAGCGCGCCTCAGAGACGTGAACGCAGCGATGCAAACACATCGAAGAGGCTGAATTAACAAGTTAACAGCGCGTTAGTTCAGAGCAGTAAGTTGTAAAAAGTTGCATCTGAAATCGATACGTTCCGCGATAGCTCAGTTGGTAGAGCAAGTGACTGTTAATCACTGGGTCCCTGGTTCGAGTCCAGGTCGTGGAGCCAGATTTCAAAATGTAGCTGTATCGGGGTATAGCGCAGTCCGGTAGCGCGCCTGCTTTGGGAGCAGGATGTCAGGAGTTCGAATCCCCTTACCCCGACCATTTTTGGGTCGTTAGCTCAGTTGGTAGAGCAGTTGGCTTTTAACCAATTGGTCGTAGGTTCGAATCCCACACGACCCACCATTTTTGGCCTCAGCAGCAATGCCGGGGCCGAATCTTATAGATCTGATGCCATTCGCATCAAATCGCAGACGGCTTGTTGAGGCGTCTTTAAAAAGTTTCACCCGGGGTATAGCGCAGTCCGGTAGCGCGCCTGCTTTGGGAGCAGGATGTCAGGAGTTCGAATCCCCTTACCCCGACCATCTTCACAAAAAAGCCTGATTTAAGCCTTGTGCTCAAATCGGGCTTTTTTGCGTCTGCGTTTTGTTGGTTTTGACGTCGCTTACGGTCTGCCTTAAGGATTCCAAATCCCGGTAGGAGGCAACTTGTTGGCGAGGCGGTAGAAGGGGTGGACCACTCCAAAAACGCCTCGCGAACAAGTTCGCTCTCATCAAGCAAACTGTAACCACCTGGTCTGGAATGGTTTTTTGTAGGAGCTTACGAGCACCGCGAGGCAGCGATGGCGTACTGCCTGACACACCGCTATCGCGGCCTCGCGGTGCTCGTGCGCTCCTACAGTGTCCATGATGCTTCGCAACAGCGTGGTGTGAACACCGGGGCAGCTCCTACCAGAATACATTCCAGTCTCCAGGTCGCATTTCGATTCACGATCTGCTGATTCGCTTGTCGGCCATGACTGGCGGTAGCTCTAAAAACTCCCTCCAACCGGCGTCAAATTAATTGCGGCCTTTGAAGTCAACGGTCATTGACGCGTCTAAATCAACGTTCCGGGCCCCAGGTCACAAAAAAAATCGAAAAGTTCCGCCCTAAGTTGTAACTATATGTTTCAAAAAATCGCCATCGTTGTCACATTTTGGCTTCAATGAGCGGTCAGAAAAATGGAAATATTTCCCGTTTCTGTTGCGCTTGAAGGCCCGTCTTTAATAGTTGGATCCAATCTCCAGCCTCTCGTTTTCCCCCACCAATAGCGTTTAGCCATTTTTATGACGCCAATGGGGTGTCGTTTTTTGGTTTCTGATTCGTTAACAATAGCGTTAATCGATTCAGCGTATCGATGCACCTAAAAACAAGAAACTCAATGGAATTTGCCTGTAACCGGGTGAGGCTTTGGCATGGCAGCCGAAGCAGAGAAACTTAAAAAACTTTTGGAATTACGAAGGCTAGGAGGCTGTCATGGGTGCGCAAACCAAGATTCTGGATATCGAAGAGTTCAAGATCTACACCGAAACTTATTGGAAAAGTGACAGTGCCAAGACGGTTCTACTCGTCAATGGCGCGCTGTCGACCACCGGCTCGTTTGGTCAGACGGTGAAGTACCTGGCACCACACTTCAATCTGGTGCTGTTCGATCTTCCGTTCTCCGGTCAGTCCAAGGCTCACAACCCTGGCGATACGATTGTGACCAAGGAAGACGAAGTCAGAATTCTTCTAAATATCATTAATCTCTACAAAATCAATTACTTGCTCTCGGTTTCCTGGGGCGGGGTGTCCGCGCTGCTGGCGCTTTCCGAGTCGCCAGCGTCGGTTGAGAAAGCAATCATCAGCTCGTTCTCGCCGGTGCTCAATGAGCCGATGCTGGACTACATCGACAAGGCACAGCTCTATCTGGCCGCGCGTGAAAAACGCAAGATCGGTTCATTGCTTAATGACACCGTGGGCAAGTATCTGCCGCGACTTTTCAAACTCTATAACTACAAACATCTGATCAGCCTTGCTGAACATGAATACGGTCAAATCGACTTTCATATCAGCCAGATTCGTAAACTCAGTGCGAGTAATTACGTCGAGCGTTTCTCTTCTATCAAGATTCCTGTGTTATTCGTCAATGGCGAGAAAGATGAATACACCACGGTAGAAGATGCCCGCAGTTTCTCCACATACATCGCTCAAAGCAGCTTTAACGTAGTGCCCGATACCGGCCACTTTCTCGACCTTGAGAGCAAGGCCGCCTGGCTGAACTCGCAGAAAACCGTCTTGAATTTTCTGGGGGCACAGAAAGAAACCAGTCATGCATGGCCTGAAGTGGCAGCGATTGCCTGAGGTACGGAACGGCCCTTGAGCCGTTCCGTAGCGGGACCTCGTTCTGACACCCGTCTTCGGGTGTGGCGATACTTCACTGGGCTGTGGCTTTGTCGTTGATGAATATTTCTTGTGCAGTGCAATTGTGCGGGCGTTGTCGTGTTGCCGGAAAATCCCGGTTTTTGAATCCCGGAAGAGTGGTTCGCCAGCCTTGGCTGGCGCTGGGACTCAACGTTTTGCTGGTGCTTTCCCTCAGTGGCTGTTCTGACGATAAGCCGGTGTCGAAAACGCTGGTCCGTGTGGCGGTTCAGGAAGTGGTTTCCTCCGACGTCCTGACCAGCGTCGAGCTGACAGGCGATATCCAGGCGCGCAAGGTTACGGAGCAGGCTTTTCGGGTGTCCGGCAAACTGGTGCAGCGCTTTGTCGATGTGGGTGATCGCGTGCGGGCTGGTCAGCGGTTGGCAAAGCTGGACCCGCGAGAGCAAAACACCGAACTGGCGTCGGCCGATGCAGAAGTCGCCGCCAGAGAATCGCGACTGCGCTTGGCACAAACCAATTATCAGCGTCAGCAAACCTTGCTGCCCAAGGGCTACACCAATCTCAGCGAGTATCAGAAAGCGCAGTCTGCGCTGGAGAGTGCGCGGGGTGATCTTGCCGCACTGAAAGCACAGCAGGCCAATGCGCGCGATCAATTGGGCTACACCGAACTGGTCGCGGTGGCTGACGGGGTCATCACGGCGCGTCATGCCGAAGAAGGCCAGGTGGTGCAGGCAGCCACGCCTATTTTCAGTCTTGCCCACGATGGCGAGCGAGAAGCGGTATTCGCCGCCTATGAATCATTGCTGGACTCTGACCAACCGGGGCGCCGCGTGCTTGTTAAGGGGCTGGGCAATCCGGATCTGACGCTGTCCGGCAAGATCCGTGAAATCACTCCGATTGTCTCCTCCGCCAGCGGCACATTACGGGTACGCGTCGCACTGCAGGACGCTCCCGCCAATCTCGCTCTGGGCACGGTTGTCAGCGCGAAACTTGATTCCCAGGCCCGCAAAGCGTTCACCCTGCCATGGTCGGCTTTGAGTCGCAGCCACGGTAAACCTGCGGTTTGGCGGGTGGACGAGCAGAGCCGTGTGCGTCTGGTTGAAGTGCAGGTGCTGCGTTATGAGCAGGGTCAGGTGGTTATTGCCTCCGGAGTGGCGGAGGGTGACTGGGTGGTATCCCGCGGTCTGCAGTTTTTGTATCCGGGGCAGAGGGTCGACATCGCTGAGCGCGAGGGCCAAGACACGACAGACGACAAGAGCAAGGCCATCGCTATGGCAGCGGGGGCGAGTCGATGAAGGTCTCCGTGATCCGCATCGTTTTGATCTGCAAAGTCTGGTTGTTCTGCATCATTTTCATGATGGTCGCAGGCTGCCGTGACAAGCCGTTGCGTGAGGTGGTCGACCGGCCTGTGTTGTTTATCGAAATGGTCGATGCGCAGCAGCATGTTCATGGCCGCTTTGCGGGCAGCATTCAGCCGCGCTACGAAGTCGCACTGGGTTTTCGGGTGGCAGGCCGCATAGCAACGCGTCAGGTCGAGATCGGCGACAGGGTTCGTCGGGGCGACCTTCTCGCGACCCTTGAACCCAGCGATCAGCAGAACCAGCTGCGGGCCCGACAGGCAGAACTGAACAAGGCCAAAGCAACCTGGCAGCAATTGAACGCAGAGCGGCAGCGCTATCAGCAACTGATCGAGCGGGGTGTGGGCGCTCAGGCGCGACTGGATCAGATGATAGGTGATTTGCAAACTCAGGACGCCATGCTCAGTCAGGCCCGCAACGCGTTGCAGCAAGCCAGTGATCATATGTCCTACACCCGTCTGCTGGCTGAGTTCGATGGGGTGGTCACCGATTGGCATGGCGAGGTCGGTCAGGTGGTCGCGACCGGGCACCCGGTCATCAGCCTGGCGCGTCCGGAAAGCCGTGAAGCTGTGGTTGATCTGCCTTTGGATCTGGTTGCCAGCCTTGATCAAGGCATCCGGATTCAGGTGATTTCCCAGCTCAACCCACAGGCTTTTGTTGCTGCTCAGGTGCGTCAGTTGTCGCCGCAGATCGATCCGACGACCCGCACCCAGCGTGTGCGGCTGACCCTGGATTCCGTGCCTGACAGCTTTCGGCTGGGTTCGACGGTGAGCATTGAAATTATCAGCGCCGCCGCTTCGTTTCGTGAACTGCCGGGCAGCGCCGTGCTGGAACGTGAGGGTCAGGCGCAGGTATGGGTCATTGATCCGCACTCAGCGACCTTGAGCTCACGGGAGGTAACGATCCTGGCCCGGCATGGTACGTCGGTGCGTGTGCAAGGCGAGTTGCGTGACGGTGACAAGGTAGTCATCGCCGGAGTCAACGGTCTGAAAGCCGGGCAGAGAATTCGTATGGATCGCGAGGTCAGTTTGTGAGGGAGCGTTTTAACCTGTCTGCCTGGGGGCTTCGGCACCGCACACTGGTCTGGTACATGATGTTCGTTTCGCTGCTGATGGGAAGCTGGTCGTTCATGAATCTTGGGCGCGAGGAAGATCCTTCGTTTGCCATCAAGACCATGGTCATTCAAGCCCGTTGGCCGGGTGCAACCTTGCCGGAGACGCTGCAGCAAGTCACCGATCGTATGGAAAAGAAGCTCGAAGAAATCGACGCGCTGGATTACGTGAAGAGCTACACCCTGGCTGGCGAGTCGACGCTGTTTGTATTCCTCAAGAGCGACACCCACAGCGCCGACATTCCCGCCGCCTGGTATCAGGTGCGCAAGAAGATCATGGACATTCGGGGTGAGCTGCCTGACGGGATTCAGGGGCCTGCGTTCAACGACGAGTTCGGTGACGTTTTCGGCAGCATCTATGCGTTTACCGCCGACGGCCTGTCGTTTCGTCAGCTACGCGACTATGTCGAACAGGTCAGGGCAGACATCCGCAGTGTGCAGGACCTGGGCAAGATCGAGCTGCTGGGGGCGCAGCGTGAGGTGATCTACCTGAATTTCTCCATGCGCAAGTTGGCGGCTTTGGGGATTGATCAGCGGCAGGTCATCGCCAGTCTGCAAGCGCAAAACGCGGTAACGCCCGCCGGTGTCATCGAGTCCGGTCCGGAAAGAATTGCAGTGCGCACCAGTGGCCAGTTTTCGGACGAAGGTGACCTGCAAGCCGTCAACCTGCGCTTCGGTGACCGCTTCTTTCGCCTGAGTGATCTGGCAACGGTGGAGCGTCGTTATGCCGATCCGCCGAGTTCGATGTTCCGCTTCAACGGCCAGCCAGCGATTGGTCTGGCCGTGGCCATGAAGCAGGGCGGCAATATCCAGGATTTCGGCACGCGATTGCAGCAGCGTATTGATGCGCTGACCAGCGAGCTGCCACTGGGTATCGACGTGCATCTGGTGTCGAGTCAGGCCGAGGTGGTGGACAAGGCCATTGGCGGCTTCACCCGTGCGTTGTTCGAGGCGATTCTGATTGTACTGGTGGTGAGTTTCCTCAGCCTGGGCATTCGTGCCGGACTTGTGGTGGCGTGTTCGATCCCGCTGGTGTTGGCGCTGGTTTTCGTCTTCATGGAGTACAGCGGCATCACCATGCAGCGTATTTCTCTGGGGGCATTGATCATCGCATTGGGGCTGTTGGTGGACGACGCCATGATCACCGTGGAAATGATGGTGACCCGACTTGAGGGCGGCGATTCGTTGCAGCAGGCGGCCACGTTTGCCTACACCTCCACGGCATTCCCGATGCTGACGGGCACGCTGGTGACGGTCGCCGGTTTCGTGCCCATTGGCCTGAACTCCAGTTCGGCGGGAGAGTACGTCTTCACCATGTTTGCAGTGATCGCAGTGGCGTTGCTGCTCTCATGGTTGGTGGCGGTGTTGTTTGCGCCGCTGATTGGCGTGCACATCCTCAAAGTACCCAAAGCTCATCAGCATGCAGGCGGTGCCTGGATGGCGGGATTTCGACGGGCGTTGTCAGCAGCGCTCAAGCATCGCTGGTGGGTAATCGGCTTTACCGTGCTGGTCTTCATCGGCTCGCTGTTCGCGGGCAAGTTACTGCAGAACCAGTTTTTCCCGGACTCGGACCGTCCGGAAATTCTCGTCGATATCTACATGCCGCAGAACGGCTCCATCGACGGTACGCGTCAGGTGATGGATCGCCTCGAAACCACGCTCAAGGACGATCCGGACGTGTTGCACTGGAGTTCCTATGTCGGCAAAGGCGCAGTGCGTTTTTACCTGCCGTTGGATCAGCAGTTGAGCAATCCGTTTTACGGTCAACTGGTCATTGTCAGCCGTGGCGGGGAAGGGCGTGATCAACTGATCGAGCGTTTGCGCCAGCGTTTTCGCGATGACTTCGTCGGTGTTGGCGGCTACGTGCAGCCTCTGAACATGGGCCCTCCGGTGGGGTGGCCGGTGCAATATCGGGTCAGCGGTCCTGACATCGAGCAGGTCCGTAGCCAGGCCATGGCACTGGCGGCCATTCTGGATGCCAACGCCAATATCGGGCAGGTCATCTACGACTGGAATGAGCCTGGCAAAGTGTTGAAGATCGACATCGCTCAGGACAAGGTGCGCCAGTTTGGCCTGTCTTCCGAAGACGTGGCGCAGATTCTCAACAGTCTGGTATCCGGCACCAGCATCACCAAGGTTCGCGATGACACCTATCTGGTGGATCTGGTGGGGCGTGCCGAAGCCAGTGAGCGGACCTCGCTGCAAACCTTGAGCAACCTGCAGATTCCGGTGCCCGGCGGGACCAGCGTGCCGTTGATGGCCTTCGCCAGTTTGAGTTACGAGCAGGAGCAACCGCTGGTCTGGCGTCGCGACCGGCTACCGACCATTACCCTGAAAGCCAACGTACTCGGCCATTTGCAGCCCGCGGCGCTTGTGCGTGAGTTGCGTCCGCAGGTCGAGGCGTTCAGTGCGGCCTTGCCAGTGCGTTACTCGGTGGCGACCGGCGGCGCGGTCGAAGCCAGCGCCCGCTCCCAAGGGCCGATTCTGAAAGTGGTGCCGCTGATGTTGTTATTGGTCGCGACCTTTCTGATGATTCAGTTGCAGAGTGTGAAGAAACTGATGCTGGTGGTCAGCGTGGTGCCGCTAGGGTTTATCGGGGTTGTCGCAGCGCTGTTGTTGACCGGCTATCCGCTGGGCTTCGTGGCGATTCTCGGGGTGCTGGCGTTGATCGGGATCATCATCCGCAACTCGGTGATTCTGGTCACGCAGATCGACGAGTTCATGGCGGCTGGAGAAGAGGCGTGGACCGCAGTGGTCAAGGCCACCGAGCACCGCTGTCGCCCGATCCTGCTGACTGCAGCGGCAGCAAGTCTGGGCATGATCCCGATAGCCCGCGAGGTGTTCTGGGGGCCGATGGCCTACGCCATGATTGGCGGCATTGCGATTGCTACCGTGCTGACGCTGTTTTTCCTGCCTGCGCTGTACATGGTTTGTTATGGGATCAAACCGCCCAGGGCCTGAATCGTGGGCAGGATGGAATACGGTCTTTGTGGTGGATCCTGCGGGAGCGGCGACTCCTATCGAAAAAAACAGCTACCTGATTTGGGATGTTTTTCTGTAGCGCACGAGCACCGCGAGGCCGCGATAGCGTCGTATCAGACAGGACGCCATCGCTGCCTCGCGGTGCTCGTGAGCTCCTACAGGTCAGTGTTTGCTGCGCGACAGCGCGGTGTCATGGACACCGGACAGGCCCAGAAACGTCAGCTCTCAAGACTCCTCAACCGCAACTGCGCACAGCATCCGCCATCAGGGCGGTTGCCGATCTGAAAGCTGCTGTCGAGTTTTTTCACGATCATCTCGACGATGGCCAATCCCAGACCTGCGCCGTTGCTGTGGCCATTGCTGTAGAAACGCTCCAGCAGACGCGGTGCATTTTTTTCGTCGATGCCCGGCCCGCTATCCTCGACGCGCAACTCGGCCTGGCCGTCGTGACTGCGGTCGAGAAGGACCCGAATCTCACTGTTGGCCGGAGCGAAATTAAGGGCGTTGGTCAGCAGGTTCTGGAAGGCGACGGTAATCGCCGCAGGATCACTGTGTAACCGGAAGTCCTCGACGCCATCGAATACCAGCTCGACTTTTTTCTCGGCTGCCAGCGGCGTCAGTTCGGCGAGCTCCTCGCGGACCAGACTGCCCAGGTCGAAGGTCTGCAGTTCGTCGTGGTTTATTTTCGGCTCCAAACGCGCCATGGTCAGCAACTGGCTGGCAATGCGCGTGGCGCGATCGACGCCATGCACCAGAAAGTCCAGTGCCTCTTCGCGTTGCTCTGGCAGTTGCGCCTGCCGGGCGTTTTGCGCGTGGATGCGCAGGATGGTCAGCGGGGTACGCAATTCATGGGCAGCGTCGGCGATGAAGCGTCGCTCCCGCTCCAGCAGGTTTTCGATCTGGATCAGCAGGCGATTAAGCGAGGTCTGCATGGGCTCCAGTTCTTTGGGCAGCGGCGAAAGAACCAGCGGTTCAAGGCTCTCCGGCGCACGGCGGCGGATAACGCTGGCCATGAGTTGCAGCGGGCGCATTCCCCAGCCAATTGCCAGCCAGATGGCGATGGCGAGAAGTGGCACACCAATCACCGTAGGCCAAAGGGTATGGCGGACGATGCGTTGAATCAGATCCTGACGCACGTCGTCACGTTCGCCAACCCAGATCAGTAGCCCTTGCTGTTTATCGACCAGCAGAAAACCACACCAGTCATTGCCGTCTTTGAGGAAGTCGTGTGAGCCCTCGGTGACGGGCGGGCCGTCCAGCTCGGGTGCCTCGGCGGAGCGCACCAGAAGTTCGCCAGTGTCACGCCAGATCTGGAACGTCAGACGGGTTTCATAGGGATGCGCGGCTTCACCGCCGCCTACTCGACTCATGGCTTCGTCGAAAGCCTGATACAGCCGATCAAGGTCCGTTTCGCCCGGCGGCCGTTGACGCAGAACACCTTGGAGCAGGCGTGCGCTTTGCGCCAGTTGCGCGTCGTACACCTCTTCAATTTCAGTGTGGCTATCGCGCAGCGCCAACCAACTGATGGTCAAGTCGCCCAACAGCAGCAGGAGCAACACGGGGACGAGAATGCGCGCGCGAACTGAACTCATCACAAGGTCTCGATCCGGTAGCCCACACCGCGCACGGTACGGATCAATTCTGCGGAGAGCTTTTTGCGCAGGTTGTGGATCAGCACCTCCAGCGTGTTGCTCTCCACCTTGTCTTGCCAGCCGTACAGCGTCGACGACAAGCGCTCGCGGGTCACGACTTTACCGGGCCGTATCATCAGTTGATGGAGGAGCTGGTACTCCATGGGCGTCATGGCGATTTCAACGCCGTTGAAGCTGACTTGCTGCGTCGAAGGGTCCAGGCTGATTTGCCCGTGCTCCAGCAACGGTTGCGCCCGGCCCTGGCTGCGCCGCAGCAGCGCACGAACCCGAGCCTTGAGCTCGTCCACATCGAAGGGTTTGACCAGGTAGTCATCCGCACCGGCGTCCAGCCCGGCGATGCGGTCAGGCGTGCCGTCGCGTGCGGTCAGGATCATGACCGGCAGTGACTGTTGCTCCGCGCGAATCTGACGCAGCAAGTCGAGACCGTCCAGACGCGGCAGGCCAAGGTCGAGCAGCAGCAAATCAAAGCGTTCGCTGCGCAATGCATGTAACGCGCTCGCGCCGTCTTGCAGCCAGTCCAGCGTATAGCCTTCGCTGCCGAGGGCGACGCGGATGCCCTGGCCTACGGCACGGTCATCTTCCACGAGGAGCAGGCGCATAAGGTGTTCCGTATTGGTTTCAGCCGGTGAGGGCGCACATGATGCCGCTACGCCAGCGCTTCGGGCAGAGCCTTGTGTCGGAGAAGATGTAACGGCCTGTTGCGTCCTAAGCTTTCGCTAAGCTTCGTTTCGCACAGTAGCGGCTCCTTAGTTCTTACGAGTGTCTGCCATGCGTAAAGTCCTGTTGCTAGTTCCCTTTCTGCTCGCCAGTCCACTGGCCCTTGCCGGTCCACAATGCACCACCGCCGAACGTTCTACCTGGCAGGATCAGGGCAAATTCCAGGAGCAACTCAAGGCTCAGGGTTACGAGATCAGCAAGTTCAAAGTTACTGATGGCAACTGCTACGAAATCTACGGTTTCGACAAAGACAAACGCAAAGTCGAGATCTATCACGATCCGGTCACCGGCAAAGCCGTGAAGACCGAGATCAAGGGCTGATGAGCCGCCCCACCCTTCGCCTGTGGGACCCGCTGGTGCGGCTGTTCCACATTTCCCTGGCCGGTGTTTTCGTTTCTAACTACTTCTTCAATGAAGCGGGTGACGATTGGCACGTGTGGTTGGGCTATTACGCGGTTGCCTGCCTGGTGGTGCGCGTGGTGTGGGGTTTCATTGGGCCACGCAGTGCGCGCTGGTCCGATTTCTGGCCGACGCCTGCGCGCTTGCGTGCCCATATTGGCTCGCTAGTCAGGCGTCAGCCGGAACATCGGCTTGGGCATTCGCCGCTGGGCGCACTGGTCATGGTGCTGATGATGGCGATGATTTTCGCGATCGGTTTCACCGGATGGCTAATGACCGAAGTGGATGCACTGTGGGGTGCAGACTGGCCTCAGCAGATTCATGAAACGCTGGCTGACGGCCTGGCGCTAGTGGTGTGCCTGCACATAGCGGCGGCACTGTTTGAAAGTTATCAGGTGAAGGACAACCTGCCGTTGTCAATGATCACTGGCCGGCGGCGACCTCTCGCCGATGAGTCCCGAGATTGAGTCCTGGCGTTTTGCCGCACAGCTGTGATAAATACTCATGCGATTAATTCCCCTGAATGTCCCGGCATTGAGCGCATATGTTGCGCTCACTCTTGTTTTCCTGGCTGCATGGTTCAGCCATCCTCAGCATACGCTGTCTGCCTTTGCAGTCGCGTCACCGATAACGCCCGTTGCTGGCGTCGCGGTCAAAGCCAGCTACAGCTCGCGCTTCGCA
Organism: Pseudomonas folii; assembly: GCF_014357575.1. Lineage (GTDB taxonomy): Bacteria > Pseudomonadota > Gammaproteobacteria > Pseudomonadales > Pseudomonadaceae > Aquipseudomonas > Aquipseudomonas folii. Next base: position 33,886 of record NZ_JACONW010000044.1, read on the forward strand.
TCGTCTGATCTTGATGATTTCGTTCACTCCTCGGCAGTGACCGCATTGCCCGGTGGCGACCTGATGTCGGTGTGGTTCGCGGGCTCCCGTGAAGGCGCGGGGGATGTTGAAATCCGCGCCTCGCGATTCGATGCGGGCTCAGGCGAGTGGGGCGATGAACAGGTATTGGCGACGCGTCAGTCGACGCAGGAAGGCACCGGCAAGTACATCCGCAAGCTGGGTAACCCGGTGGTTGCTCTGGCACCGGACCAGCGCTTGTGGCTGTTCTATGTTTCCGTATCGGTAGGCGGCTGGGCAGGCAGCTCAGTCAACGTGATGGTCTCCGAGGACATGGGCAAGAACTGGTCGCAGCCGCGTCAACTGGTCACCTCGCCGTTCCTCAATATCAGCACCCTGGTGCGCGCCGCGCCTGTGTTTCACGCCGACGGTTCGATCGGCCTGCCGGTTTACCACGAGTTTCTGGGCAAGTTCGCCGAATACCTTTACCTGAGCGCCAATGGTGATGTGATCGACAAATTCCGCATCAGCCGCGGCACGAACTCTCTGCAGCCAACCGTGGTGCCGCTGGATGGCAAGCGCGCGGTCGCATTGCTGCGCTATGCGGGCAATACCCATCACAAAGTGCTCGCCAGTCGCACTGAAGATGGCGGCCAAACCTGGAGTGAACCGTTGCCCCTTGCGCCGAGCAATCCCAACTCTTCGCTGGCAGCGGTCGGCACGCCTGATCGCGGTCTGTTGGTGGCGCTGAATGACCTGCGTGACGGTCGTTTCAAATTAAGCCTGTACGGCACGGACGAGCAGATGGATCACTGGACTTCTCTGATCGATCTGGACAAGTCCCCCGATCCGCTGGGCAATCCGTTTTCCTTCGATGCCTACAAGGAAATCATCGGTGAAGGTTTCCGCGCTTCCAGCGGTGAGCGCCGTCATCCGCTGGAAGCGCAGTTCCTGAGCAACCTCGATCAGCGTGTGTGCTCCCCTCAAGGCTGCGATTTCGAGTATGAATACCCTTACTTCATCCGCAGCCCCGACGGCATGTATCACCTGGTGTATTCGTGGAATAACACCTTCATCAAACACGTCAGCTTCAATGAAGCCTGGCTCGCGGAGCAACTGCTGTGATGTCTCTGTGGCAAGCTCATCTGTTTTTCAGTCTGGCGCTATTCCTTCTGGTTGCTCCGTTGGCGCCGAGCGTGAAGTCGCGTCTGATCATTCTGGCGGGTTTCTCAGCCCTGAGCTTTGTCAGCTTCAATGGTCTTTCGCTGGCCGCCTATGTGCGCAGCTTTACCGACGATCTGGCGATCACCACCGCGATTGTTCTTGTCTGGTTCAGCTTGCAGCGCCTGGGCGTGAAACTGCCTGGAGTGGATCGACCTGGCACGCTGGTGGTGATTGTTTTCGCGGTTTTTGCATTGGTTCTGTATCCGGCAACGCTGGGGATGAGCTACAGCGATCCTTATCGTCTGGGCTTTAATCCGCGGCCGCTGATCATTGCTGTTGCGGTCATCGCTTTCGGTTTGCTGTACCTGCGCAACGGCCTGGGTGTGGTGATGCTGGCGGGCGCAACACTGGCCTTCGCGGTGCGCAGCAAACCTTCTGAAAACTACTGGGACTACCTGATCGACCCATTGCTGGCGCTGTATTGCTGCGTGGCGCTGGTGGTGATGGTTGTGGGCGGCATCTATCGCCGCTGGCGCAGTAACCGACCAATAACGGTATCAAGCATCAAGCCGGTTTCGGGCTTGTGAGTGCGAGAGTCAAGGGGATGAAAATGGGTTGGCTGCAATCACGGCGCCTGCTGTATTGGCTGGGCGTGACCGTGCTTTTTTTCGTGCTGCTGAGTGTTTTGCGGCTGGTGTTTTTCTTCGGTTTCTCCGGCGTTGATCCTGCCAGCCTGAGCACTGACACTACCGTCGCCCAGACGCTGGGGATCGGCTTTCGTTTCGACTTGCGTCTGGCTTTGCTGTTGGCCTTACCTCTCGTTGTCCTGTTGTGGTTCCCACGCTGGAACCTGCTGAACGTAAGGGCGCTGCGGTGGGTGACGCGGGTCTATCTGGCGGTCGTATTGGCGCTGGTCACTCTGATCTACATCGTCGATTTCGGTCATTACGCGTATCTGGGGGTACGGATCAACGCCAGCGTCATGCGTTATCTGGACGACGCGCAGATTTCCCGGGACATGCTTTGGCAGACCTATCCGGTGTTATGGATCACCGCCAGTTGGCTCGCCGGTCTCGGGGTGATAGTCGCTGCCTTCATCGGGCTGGAACGGCTGACCCTTGAGCGCCCGGCCAGGCCGATCAAGCGCTGGTCTGCTGCGTTTGGCGCAGTGCTCGTGACGCTGGCCACGTTGTTGGGGCTGCTGGGGCGAGTGGAAAACCTCAATCTGGAAAACCCGGTACCGCTGCGCTGGAGCGACGCGTTCTTCTCGGGCAACAGCCAGGTTGCTGCTCTGGGTTTGAACCCGGTGCTGTTCCTGTATGACACGCTCAAGGTCGGGCAATCGCGTTACGACGAGGACGCTGTGCGTCGTCACTATTCGGTCGTCGCAGAGTATCTGGGCGTCGATAAGCCAGACCCGCAAAGCCTGACCTTCAAGCGTCAGCAAGACGTGCAGCCTTACAACGTGGCTGCCACGCGGCCGCCGAACGTGGTGTTTGTCATGCTGGAGTCGTTAGGCACCAGCGCCGTGGGGGCGTATGGCAACCCGCTCAATCCCACGCCGAATCTGGACTCGTTGGCCAGGCAAAGCTGGTTCTTCCGGCACTTCTATGTGCCGGTCACCGGAACGGCCAAAACGGTATGGGCAAGCATTACCGGGGTGCCCGATGTGACCCGTCAGGAAACCGCGACCCGACACCCGATGCTGACCCGGCAAAACACACTGATCAACGACTTCAAGGGCTACGAGAAGCTGTACATGATCGGTGGCAACTCCGGGTGGGCCAATATGAACGCGCTGATCCGCCGCAGCATCGTCGATATTCGACTATATGACGAGCGTGACTGGCATTCTCCTGTGGTGGATGTGTGGGGGATTTCCGACCTGGATCTGTTCAAGGAAGGCGACCGAATCCTGCGCGCGCTGCCCAAGGATCAGCCGTTCTTCGCTTATCTGCAGACGGCAGGCAATCACCGGCCGTTTACCATTCCCAGGGAAAACGACGGTTTTGAAGTCAGCAACCTGAGCCTCGAACAAGTGCAGGCCGCGGGTTCGCGCAGCGTGGAGCAGTACAACGCGGTGCGCTTGTTGGACTTCAATATTGGGCGGCTGATGGAACTGGCCAAGGCGGGCGGTTACTACGACAACACGATTTTTGTCCTGTTTGGCGACCACAACACCCGCATCAGCCAGATCCCGCATATGCCACCGGCGTTTGAGCAGTTAGGTCTGGAGAGCAACAACGTACCGATGTTGATCCACGCACCAGGCTTGATAGGGACGAAGGTTGTCGAGGAGGCGGTGGGGTTGGCGGACCTGTTGCCAACCGTGGCGGGCATGGCGGGCATTCCGTTCAGCAACGGCGCCATGGGCCGGGATATCCAACAGCCTGCGCCGGAAGGTGAGCGCCTTGTGCCCTTGGTCTTGCGCGAAGGCACGTTCCCGTTGATTGGTGGCGTGACCCGGAATTTCCTCTTGCAGATGGAGCACGACGGTACCTCGCCGACGCTGCACGACCTGGCCTCAGCCACCCCTCTAGAGGACGTCGCAGGGCAGCATCCCGAGGAGTTCAGTCGGTTGCGTGCGTTGACCCTGGGGCTGCATGAGAGTGCGCGGCTGATGTTGTATCGGAATGTGCAGTGAGGTTGAACATGGGGGCGCCAAGCAGATAACCCTGTGGGAGCGGTGCTTGCCCGCGATAAGGACACCTCGATTCTGCAGATGAATCACCTAAACCTTATCGCGGGCAAGCACCGCTCCCACAAGGATAGTGTTCCTCATGTACAACCGAAATTTGTGAACCATTTGACGATATTTTCATGCCCTTTACAGGTATGATGCCCCCCTTCGTTGGGGAGTAGCCTGCTGCTGAGTTATCTCAGTAGCGTTCGTATCAACATTCTCGGCAGCAGCCGTGGTACGAGCACCTTTTGGTTGGCGAGACCAGCGACATATCCATGCCTAAAGTCGGGCGTGTGGATGTGTCGTTGACTCATAGCCCGACTGGAAGTAAACCGTGAATCCCATTTCCCTCATATTCCTGGCCTTGGCCATGTCCACGGACGCTTTCGCAGCGGCCATCGGTAAAGGCTCAAGCCTGCACAAACCGCGTTTTATCGAAGCGCTGCGCACCGGTTTGATCTTCGGCGTGATTGAAGCCATCACGCCCGTCGTCGGCTGGGCCATCGGTAATGCCGCAAGCAGCTTCGTCGAAAGCTGGGACCACTGGATCGCCTTTACGCTGCTGCTGATTCTCGGCTTGCACATGATCTACAACGGCGTGAAGCCGGATGATGAAGAGCCAGAGGAAAAAGCCGGTCAGCATTCGTTCCTGATTCTCGCTGTCACCGCTTTTGCCACCAGCGTCGACGCGCTTGCCGTAGGTGTCGGCCTGGCTTTTGTGGACGTGAATATTCTGGTCGCAGCCGCTGCAATCGGTCTGGCTACCATGACCATGGTCACCATCGGTGTGATGCTGGGTCGGGTACTGGGGACGATGGTCGGCAAGCGCGCCGAGATCATGGGTGGTGTGGTACTGATGCTGGTGGGTGCGACGATTTTGTACGAACACTTGTCGGCGTAGTCGATTCGAGAGTGTGTAGGAGCTGACGAGCAGCGCGAGGCTGCGATGGCGGTTTGCCTGACAAATCGCTTCGCGGCCGTCGTGACCTCCGTCCGCTCCTACAAAAATTACAGCTGATTCTTCACCGCAAATGCCGCGCCCAGCGCCTGAAGACGGTTCGCCATCGGCGAGAGGTCTTCGCTGCACTGGATGAGGGTAACGACATCCGAGGCATTGTTCTGCGCAATGGCGTGGACAGCGGTCAGACGATCATTGATGCCCACCGATGCTGCAGATTGCTGCTCGGTGGTGCCCGCGATCAGCACGTTCAACCGGTGGATTTCCAGCACATCGGCAACGGTGCTTTTCAATAGCTCAGAGCCCAACTGACTGGCCTGCACGCAGCGGCCGACTTCTTCGCCGCTGGTACGCATCGACTCGGCTGCGGTGCGGCTTTCCTTCTGTAATGATTCGACGATCTGGCGGATTTCGTCCACCGAGCCTGCGGTCTTCTGCGCCAGGCCGCGAACCTCATCGGCCACCACGGCAAATCCGCGGCCCTGTTCGCCTGCACGCGCTGCCTCAATGGCAGCATTGAGCGCCAACAGATTGGTTTGTTCGGCGATTTCACGGATCACGTTAATCACCTTGCCGATCTTTTCTGCCTGTTCTGCCAGCGACTTCACGCTCTGGTTGGCACCGCTGATGGAAGACTCCAGATTGGCGATGTCTTTGCTGGCCCGATCCACTGACTCACGACCTTTCACCAACTGCTCATTGGCCTTGTTGGCACCCTGATGCGCCTGGCTGGCGTGTTGCGAGATGTCATCCAGCGCGGTGGTGAGCAGTTGCATGGCGTGGGTCATGCGGGTGATTTCTGCCAGTTGTTGCTGCGCGCCCTTGTCCAGAGTGTCGCCGGTGACAGAGAGCTGACGACCCATGTCGCTCAAGCCGCTGGTTTCCTGGATGACACCGCCAACGGTGTGGGTGATTAACGTCAGGAAATCATCAAAGCGCTGCGCAGAGTGCACGCCCACACGATTTTCAGCGACGCCCGTTCTGTTATCCAGGCGCGTTGCAGCCTGCAGGATCTTGTCCAGCAGATCCTGGCTTTCTTTGGCCGCGCTATAGCTGTGGATGGCGAGATAAATCAGAATGGCACTTTCCGCGACCACATAGGCCGCATGGATGAAGACCATATCCCAGCCAGCGTGATGCTGCATCACGTACACCGGATAACCTTCATGTTGCAGCACGTGGAACAACAGGTGGTGAACAGCGATGGTGGCCGCTGCGACAACGATGGGCAGCCAGTCGCGATAAAACGTCAGCACTGCGAGCAGCGCGAAGATCCCGAAGTGGACCTCGACGACGCCTTGGGTTTGATTGATATGCAAGCCCGCCATCACCATCAGAGCAACGCCCGTCAAGCAACGAAATAACCGGGTGCCCCCCAGGCTAGGGTACAGCGCGGTCATCGCGAGGGCGGTGCCGCCACCGACCAGAATGGCCTGGCCGAAGGTCGAGTAAACGGTCGCCAGCCCCAGGGCGTAGACGAAACATATCCACAAGAGCCCGAGCATGATGCGGTCAGCTTTGCGGTAATGATCGGTAAAACGAGGCACGGTCGACATAGCGCAAATCCTCAACATCCATTTCAGGGAACCGCAGGAACGCCGAGTATGCCTGTGTCGATGGGACTAAAGAAGCGGAATGCCATTAGTGGTGCAGTTGCAGCACACAATGGATCTTCAGGAGGGACGCTGTCGCTAAGCAGACCCAAGACCTGTAGGAGCTGCCGAAGGCTGCGATCGCGGTGTACCAGTAGAAATGCTTCGCAGCCTTCGGCAGCTCCTACGGAAAATGCATTTCAATCCAGTATTTTGCTGGTGTTTGATGAGAGCGCACGAGCAGCGCGAGGCAGCTCTCATCAGATATAA
>NZ_JACONW010000045.1 GCF_014357575.1 Pseudomonas folii
TCACGCATTGCGCCTGAGGTAATCGAGCAACTGAAAGCACTCGGTCATGAAGTCGAGATACTCGCGCCCTTTACCGAAACCATGGGGCATGCCGCGGCTGCGGTGCGTTTGTCGAATGGTTCTTTCGAGGGTGCGTTTGATCCGCGCAGTAATGGGGCGGCGGCGGGGTATTGAATGTAGTGACGCAGGAACGCGGTCCCTGTAGGAGCTGCCGAAGGCTGCGATGCAATTATCCTGACACACCGTCATCGCAACATCGGCAGCTCCTACAGGAGTGCATTTCAAACAGTTCGCTTGATCTGCTTCGCGCTACCCCTCTATCGTTGGCAACTGCTGCTCGATCACACCCAGCCAGCCCATGCCGGGATAGGTCTCAAATCCAGGCGTCATCGAGTAACCCTGAATGACGTTGTTGGGCTGAGCGCTGTAACCGCTGGCTTGTCCGGCTTTGAACTTCAGGTCTACGTTTTGCCCCAAGTGGCTCTGTGCGTCGGAGCTGGCAATGACCTTGTGGTTGGCGTCGACCAGCATCACCCGGCTGCGGGAGCGCTCTTCGTCGCTCAAGCGCACACCATTAATGATTGAGTCCGCCTGGTTTTTCCAGTCAAAGAAAATACCGATCACGCCAATCACCGGCGTTTGCTTGCCAGCCTTGCTGCGCACAGCAGCGCTGAACGCACAGGTTTGCGAGCCGTTAAGCAACGGTTCCACTGCCACTTCCCCGGCGAAATACTGATCGCCCGATGAATGCCGCACGGCTTGCTTGAACCATGGAGCCTCGGCTACGTTGGCGCCGATGACCTTGCCAAAAGTGTCCGGTCGACCTGAGGCGATGACGCGTCCTTTGGTGTCTGCAACCCAGATATCCAGATACACGGTGTAGCTGTCGAGAATGATCCCCAGTCGCCCACTGGCGTGAGCGCTGGTTTCCGGCGTGGTTGTGGTTAACGCATCGACCAGCGAGGCATCGGTCGCCCACCAGCGGACATCGCACGTGCGCTCATAAAGGTTGCGGTCGATGATCTCGATCATGTTCAGCGACAGATCCGCCAGCCGCTGACCGCGTACGTCGAAGCACATGCCACGTCCAAGGTCAGTCAGCTCGTTGACTGAGGCCTGCAAATCCTGGGTCAGGCCGCTGGCAATTTTCGAAATCCGTTCGGAGATGTCCTTGACCTCTTCTGCCACCACTGAAAAACCCAGCCCGGCCTTACCCGCATGCGCCGCTTCAATCAGCGCATTGATCGCCAATAGTCGAGTTTGCCGCGTGATCATTTGTATATCGCTGACACCTCGATTCGCTAACGCTTCCACTTCCCGGGAGAGAGTGACGATCCGTTCGGGTTCGATCATTTTCGTGTACTTCAAAGAGTGATAAGGCGGCAGCCTTCACATGAAAATGTGGAAAAAAAGTACGGAAAAAGGGGCTATTGATTGCCCCTTGGAGTGCGGAAGTTTGAACTTCCTTTCTGGTCTTTGGCTAATGTCACCGTGCCTTTGGGCAAGCTATCGCAGTTTCGGTGGTCTGTCATCTGCCGGTCTGACTGCGTGCGAGACGTTAACGTTTGCCTGGACTGATCAGATTCTCCAGCGCTTCGCAGTTTTTGCGAGTCGCTGTTGCAGACCGTCGATGTTGCTTGCCAGTTGCAGCATCAACAGGTGATAGCCCGTCAGTTGCACAGGTATCGGGTAACCCAGGTCTGGCAGGTTCGTTTCGGATGTGCGCTGCAGGCGCTCTGTAGCACCGGTTTGCAGTGCGCGCGCCATGGCGATCAATTGGCGACGGGTTTGGCGAAACTCCGTATCCAGACGTGCGCGCCACTCTGGACCGGCCGCTTGATCAAGATCATCTGGCCGTATATTGGCAAGGATCTCCAGCGTACTCAGGCACATACGGAAGTGCCCTTGAATCGCATCAAGCTCGACCATGGAAATTCGCACTTCCTTGGACACCGAAGGCAACAGCGAGCGCAATTGCAGCATCGTGCCGTTCAGGCGCGCCATTAGCTTCAAGTGCTCATCAGCGGTAACAGGCTGACCATGGATGATGCGGCCATACACTTTCGCGCAGTCGCGCAACCCGCTGGCCAGGTTGTAGCGCCAAGAGAACACGGCATACAGAGGCAGTGCGAAGGAAAACGCCAGGGCCAGTGCGATACCGATCAGGATGTCGACCGTGCGCCACAAGCCGTCGCTGATCGGGTTGTAACCATGGCCTGCAACGATGAACAGGGTAATTGCCGACAGCAGCGCGGTATAACCACCTTTGCCAATCGCGTGATAGGCAAAGAATCCGCACATCACCGACATCATGGCGTACGTCAGCAGCGGTATCTCCAGATAGCCCTGCTGCACAACGACCAGCAACCCAAGCCCCGCGCCGATCAACGTCCCGTAGGCACGCTCGACGGATTTTTTGCGGATATTGCCGTGATGCTGCAAGCCGCCAATCACGATCAGCATCGTCACCGACGCCCACTCGCCGTGAGGCAGGTTGAGCCCTGTGGTCAATAGAATCGTCACCAGCAACCCGACCGCGATTCGCGCCGCATGGATCAGGCGAGCATGGCGGAAACGGCGATAAGGATCCAGCAACGGTCGCAAAACGCGACGCAACCAGAACGGCAAGCGGAGAGAGCGGGAATTGGTCATGCGTAAAAGACCGCGCGGTTTGAGAATCGATCCCGGAGGAGACGCGGGATGAAGTCAGTAAGCCACAGTCGCGATGAAATGTTTCATCACATGTGAGGTATTGCATGTCAGTTTTTTTGAGAGTAGCTTGCTGAACCATCACATGTGATGTCCTGGAAGGCGCTCGGATGGCTCGAAAAACTTCAACCGACTACATGCGTGAAATGCGTGCACGGCTGACGGCAGCCGGGTACGTCAAAAGAGAGCTGTATGTGCTTCCTGAAAACGCTGAAGTCTTGAGACACGTCGAAAAAGTGTTACGCCAGCCCTATTTGGGTAACCGCATCAAACTGGAGGAATTCATGAGCGAAAATACCAACTGGACCATCGACACGCTGCACTCGGCGCTCGCTGAACTGGACGTGGTGAAGAGTAATGAAGTCGAGTTGACGCTGGTCCAGGGGGCCGAGCCAAGCTTGAGCGTGACGATGAACAACTTCGGTGGCCTGCCGATCATCATTGCAATTGCTGGCGACCAGATTCTTGTGGATTGCGTACTGGTTTACGCCTCCCAGGTAAAAGACGTCGCGGCATTCAACGACACCGTTTTGCGTAGCCGGGACATTTTCCCGCTGTCTTCCATCGGTATCGAAACCATGCCGAACGGCGAGACCGTCTACAGCATGTTTGGCGCACTGAGCGCGGCTTCTTCACTGACCGTCATTGTCCAGGAAGTGTTTACCCTGGCAGACAACGTGATCCGCGCCGCTGATGCCTACGAAGATTTTTTAACAGTTGACTCACAGTAATCGGGAGACAAATCAATGAGCCTTTGGAAGAAAATGGTTACCGCTATGCGTGGCGGCGCCTCCGAGGTCGGTGAGGCAATCGTCGACGCTCAGGCACTACGAATTCTGGACCAGGAAATCCGCGACGCCGATGCCTCTATGCTCGCCGCTCGCAATCAACTGATCCAGATCAAAGCCAAGCACAAGCTGTCCGTACAGCGTGTGGACGAACACGACAAGAACATCGCTAACTGGGAACAGAAAGCCATCGCCGCCATGAACAAGGGCGAAGAAGGTCTGGCGCTGGAGTGTGCGGAAAAGGTTTCCGAACTGACCGCACTGCGCGATCAGGAAAAAGCCGCCGCTGATCAGTTCGGCATTCAGGTCACCAAGTTGACGGCTCAGGTCACCAAGGCCGAAAGCCAGATCAAGGGCCTGCGTCAGCAAGCCGACATGGCCAAGGCGCGTGATAGCGTGCAGAAAGCGCAAATCAACGCCGCCGCAGCCACAGGCGGTGCCAATGGTCGTCTGGAAACTGCCGTGGGTTCGCTGGCGCGCATCAAGCAGCGTCAGGACGAGCAGGACGCCAAACTGGAAGCTGCCGAAGAGCTGGCGGACGCCGCCAACGGTGGTGATCTGGAGCGTCGTTTGCAGGACGCCGGTATCGGCGCGAAAACCGGTGGTGCGGCTGACGTGCTGGCTCGCCTCAAGGCACAGAACCAAGGTGGCAACGCGGGTCAGTAACACTGTTGAAAGAGGGGCAGGCGGAAAACCGTTTGCCCCTTTTTTCTGTTTGCTTTTGCTTGATTGCCTTCGTCTGGTTCGATCGGTGCCTACATGAATGTCGGAAAGGGACTACGCGTTATTCTTGGCCTCGCCGCTTTGATGATCGCAGTCCAGGTGATTAACTCGCTGACCGCAAACAGTCTGATCAGCCATGGTCTGGTCCCCAGGACCTGGTCGGGGCTGCAAGGCATTATTTTTTCCCCGTTTCTGCACGGCTCTGTTCGTCATTTGCTGAGTAACCTGCTGCCCTTTATCGTGTTGAGCTGGCTGGTCGCAACCGAAGGCTTGCAGCGTTATGTCCGTGTAGTGTTGCTGATAACGCTACTGGGCGGCCTGTTGGTCTGGACAGTGGGGCGGCCGACGATTCATGTCGGGGCCAGTGGATTGATCTTTGGGTTGTGGGCTTATCTCTTGGCGCGCGCGTGGTTTCAGCGCAGTCTGATCAGCTTCGCCATCGCATTGGTGACATTGGTGGGCTACAGCGGATTGATCCTGGGCTTCATACCGGTGCCGGGCGTCTCGGTTGAATCCCACATTGCGGGCGCGCTTGCCGGTATTGTCGTGGCCTGGCTGATGCACGCAAAGGGGCTGGGTGAAAAACCGTCAGTGTGAGCAAATTTCGCGCAGAGCATTGCTTCGGCGCCAATGAAAGGAAACGCATTATGAGTTGGATCAAACGAGCTTTGGGCCTGGCACCGCCAAAGCCATCCGCCACGACCGCGCCGTTGAATGGCGCGGCGTTGCTCACGCCGTTTGGGCTGGCAACCGGACGCATGCTGGATCTTGATGACTCGCTCAAGCTGCTGCTCGATGGGCATACGGAACTGGTCGTACCCAATGAAGAGGTGGTCTGGTCTGTCGGTCACGTTGATCTGGGACAGTCCATTCGGCTGGTGCGCTTCTACTTCGAAGATGAAGACTACTGGATGCAGGTCATGATGAATGGCCCTGCGGCCGAAGACGTTCAGGACGTGATCCTGTTCGGCTACAGCAGCGTCGTGACCATCAACAGCGAATCGGAGTTGAAGCGTCTGGTGGGCCCTGAATCAAAAATCGGTTTGCCACAGTATGAGCATGACGGCTGGGAGTACGAGCGTCAGTGGGGCACTGAAGAGGGGCAGACCGAGCTGACCCCGATGACCGAAGAAGTTGCCAATCCGGATGGCAGCTATCGCATCGAGCATTTGAGTATGCTGTACGCCCGCGACACGGGCTTGATTGATCGTCGCGAGTTCTTGCTGCTGTCTGTCGAAGAGGATGAAGAGGGCGTGGTCTCGCTCACTACCTCGGTTGGCGTCACGCTGCAGTCCACAGACTTCACCGTCCTCTAAAAGGAAGTAAAAATGCTTGATGCACTCAGTTTGTCCCTCAGCTTTCAGTCGGTGCTGAGTTTCATTATCTACATCATTGTGGCCGGTGGTTTGTTTGGTCTGTTCCAGATGGCTTACACCCGTCTGACGCCGCACAAAGAGTTCGTGCAGATTCGTGAAGGCAATGTCGCTGCAGCTATTGCGCTGGGCGGCGCATTGATTGGCTTCGCCCTGCCTGCCAGCAACGTGATCACTTACAGCATCAGTGTGCTGGACGTGGTGATCTGGGCACTCATCGCGGCCGTTGTGCAATTGTTGGCATTTACCGCAACCAATTTTGTTCTCAAAGACCTCTCGGCTCGCATCACTCGTGGCGAACTGGCCGCTGCCATTTACGCGGCCAGCGTTTCGATCAGTGTCGGCTTCCTCAATTCGGCCTGCATGACGCCGTCGACCTGATTGCCTGTGATCGAAAGGAGTATTCGATGAGACGTAGTTCTTTGAAGCTGGTCCTGGCCAGCACCCTGCCACTGGCAATCAGTGCGTGCAGCAAGCCCGATACTGTGGAAGTGACGGCCCAGCAGACGTATCCGACTGTGCAAGCCTGCGTGGACCAGAAGGTCCCCGTCGATGTGTGCTCGGATGCCTACATGACGGCCTTGGCGGATCACCGCCGTATTGCGCCTACTTACGACAACGCAGCCGCGTGTGAAGCGGATTTCGTCCCTGATTACTGCCAGCAGAATTCCGACGGCAAATTCACGCCCAAGATGGGCGGCTTTCAGCTGGAGATTTCCGGTGAATTGCCCAAGGATCAGGTCGAGGCTGCAAAGGCTCAGGCGAACCAGTCGGGGGGCTCAGGCTTCGCCAGCTCTGGCGTCAACGGGTTTCTGATGGGCATGTTGGTCAGCAACATGATCAACGGCTTCAGTGGTGGCGGCGGTCGTTACTATTCCCAGCCGGTCTATCAGGAGCGCGACTCCCGCGGCGGCTATCAGTCCTCGACACTGTCCCGTCAGATCGAGCGCGGCAAGACCTTCGGCAATTCCACTCAGGCGCGCACCAGCTCAACCGGTTCTTACACCAAGAGCACGCTGGGCCGTAACTCGTCAGTCTCATCGTCGGTTTCCCGTGGCGGGTTTGGCAGCCAGGCAACGGCTCGCAGCGGTTGGGGCGGCAAAAGCAGCGGTTTCGGCGGCTGACGGGAGCGCTAGCCATGAAAAAGATCAGTATCGAAGAGCGCCCTGACTGGCGCGAAACCGCCGAGCGTGAGGGATTTGATTTCCACACCATCGACGGCGAGCGCTACTGGGATGAGCGCGCCTACTACCAGTTCACCGAAGCCCAGATCACCCGCGACATTGAAGCACCGACTCAGGAGCTTCATGCGATGTGTATGGATGCCGTCGAGCGGGTGGTAGAGAGCGAGGAGTTGCTGACCGAACTGGCCATCCCGCCAGCGTTCTTCGATCTGGTCCGGACGTCCTGGAAGGAGGGGCACCCACATTTGTACGGGCGCTTCGACTTCAGTTATGACGGCGTGAATCCGGCCAAGCTGCTGGAAGGCAACATGGATACGCCAACCTCTGCGTATGAGGCTGGCGCATTTCAGCTTATCTGGCTGGAAGAGCAAATTGCCCGAGGCGTCTTGCCTGCCCATGCCTCGCAGTTCAATTCGCTGGCAGAAGATCTGGTTCGGGCTTTTGCAGCCATCAGAGAGGGCGGGCCTTTCTACTTTTCGGCCATGTCAGGTTCGGCAGAAGACCGGGGCACGACCGAATTCCTGCGCAAGATGGCCGAGCATGTCGGCATTGAAACCCGGCATATCGATATCGAAGACATTGGCCTCAACTCTCAGGGCCGCTTCGTCGATCTTGAGGGCCGCTGGATCGAGCGTATTTTCAAACTGCATGCCTGGGAGCACGTGTTCCACGAACCCCATGGTCAGGCGGTCCCGTACTGCGACACGCAATTCATCGAGCCTGCGTGGAAGTCCATCATCTCCAACAAAGGCATCCTGGCGCTGCTCTGGAAGTTCAACGAAGGCCATCCGAATCTGCTGCCGACCTTTGTCGACAAAGACCCACGAGCACCTGTCCCGAAAGGCTGGGTCCGCAAACCCTACTTCTCCCGCGAAGGCGCCAACATCGAAATCCGCACCCCCGGTGACGAAGTCATTTTCGAAGACGGCCCCTACAACGACGCCCCCTACATCCTCCAACAGTTCGCCCCGCTGCCACGCTTCGGCGACAGCTACACACTCATCGGCTCATGGGTTGTGGGCGATCTGGCTTCAGGGATTGGCATCCGGGAAGACGACAGCTTGATCACCAAGGACAGCAGCCGGTTTTTGCCGCATGTGGTGGTGGATTGAGAGAGGCGGTACCGCCAACACAATGTCCTTGTAGGAGCGAATTCATTCGCGAGTGCGGCATTACAGGCGACAAATCTTTATGGGAAGTACCGACCTCCTGTAGGAGTGAGCTTGCTCGCGATGGCTTGCGTTCAGGCGCAGGTAGCATTGCAGGCGACTTTGCCGCCCATTGCTGCGCGGCGTGGTAGTAACTTAAGGGTAGGGGTGGCATATAAAATCGATCGGTCCTAAAAAGGGACCGATAAGTCCCTATTAAGGACCTTTCAAGCGTTCGGTGGCATGAAAGCCTTCTACCCAAAACAAAAAAAGCCGCGCATTAGCGCGGCTTTTTAATTTGGTGGGCCCACACGGACTCGAACCGTGGACCAAGGGATTATGAGTCCCCTGCTCTAACCAACTGAGCTATAGGCCCTCAGTAGGCCGCGGATTATAACGGCGGTTTCGATGCTGTGCTATCCGAAAAGTCCGAAAGAGTCGTACGAAGAAATTTCGAGCTGAATTCATCGGGTGGGAGAGGGAGGCTGACGATGTAGCCCTGGATCTGTTCGCAGCCTTCGTTTGCGAGGAATTGCTGCTGTTCGTCGTTCTCCACGCCTTCGGCGATGACGGTCAGTTGCATGCTGCGGCCCAAGGCGATGATGGCGCGGACGATGGCGACGTCGTGTGGATCGTCGGGCAGGCTGCGTACGAACGACTGGTCGATTTTCAGGATGTCCAGTGGCAAGCGCTTCAGATAACTCAGGGATGAGTAGCCTGTGCCGAAGTCATCGATCGCGAGTTGTACACCAAGGGTTTTGAGTTTGTGCAGGACGGCGAGGGCTTCCTCGGCCTGGCTCATGATGAAGTTTTCGGTGATCTCCAATTGCAGGCAGTCGGGAGCGAGGTGGTGGTCAGAGAGCAGTTGTTCGATCCGGGCCAGTAGATTTGGCTGACGTAGTTGAGCGCCCGCCAGATTCACCGACAGGGCGCCGAAAGGGGGGTAATGCGTGTTCCACTCGTGCAGTTGCCGACAGGCGCGCTCCAGTACCCAATCGCCGATCTGCAGAATCATGCCGTTCTCTTCAGCCAGAGGAATGAAATGCTCTGGTGGTACTTCGCCAAAGGTGGGGTGTGTCCAGCGCAGCAGCGCCTCGGCGCCGACGAGTCTTTGGTTGAGCAGGCTGATTTTTGGCTGATAGCAGAGGCTGAACTCATCACGCTCGATGGCTCGGCGCAGCTCATGCTCGAGAGCGATACGGGCGCTCGCCTGTGAAGTCAGGTCCTGTGTATAGCTTTCAACGCGGTTACGACCTTTGGCTTTTGAGCGGTACATGGCGGCATCGGCGTTTTTCACCACGGTCGCCACGTCATGCCCGTCGGTAGGGAACAGGCAGCTACCGATGCTGGCACTCATGAAGAACTCATGTTCTCCGGCCTGAAAAGGGGCGGTGAAGCAGTTCAGTAGTTTGGTGGCGACCGCTTCGGCATCGCTGGGGTGCAGCAGGCCAGGCAGCAGGATGATGAACTCGTCTCCACCCAGGCGTGCCACCGTGTCGATATCGCGCAGGTTCTCTTTGAGGCGCTGTGCGATGCCTTTGAGCAGCAGATCGCCCACCGGATGGCCGAGGCTGTCGTTGATGTGTTTGAAGCGATCAAGGTCAAGAAACAGCACCGCACCAAGGCTGTTGGATTCCAGACTGTGCAGCAGAGCGGCTTGCAGTCGGCTTTCGAACAGCGTGCGGTTGGGCAGGCCGGTCAATGGGTCGTGGTGAGCCTGGTAGTCCAGCCGCGCCTGAGCATGTTTGAGGCTGGAAATATCAGCGAAGACTGCGACGAAGTGGGTGATGAACTGTTCCCGGTTTCGGACCGCGCTGATCGTCAGCCAGCTTGGGTAAACCTCCCCGTTTTTTCGGCGGTTGGTGATTTCTCCCTGCCAATGTCCTTCCGCGGTCAACTGGTACCACATGGCGGCATAGAACGCGCTGTCATGCAGGCCTGAAGCCATCAGGCTCGGTGTTTGACCAAGAGCTTCCTGCTCGCTATAGCCGGTGATTTCGCTGAAGGCCCGGTTGACGGCGTTTATCCGCTGCCGGGTATCGGTAATCAATACGCCTTCCGCGGTGCTCTCGAAAACAGTGGCGGCCAGTTGTAGTTTTTCCTGCATTTGATGACGCTCGGTAATGTCCCGGGCGATGGTCAGCATGCAGGCTTCGCCGCCGATGAGCAGGGGTCGTGACGAGATTTCACACAGCCGAATCTGACCATCCTTGTGTCGGATGTGGCTGCGGAAATCGCGGACGAAACCTTCGCGGTTCAGCTGCTCCAGCAATTTGCTGCGCTCGTCCAGATTTGCCCAGATCCCCAGATCGATCACGGAGTGATCCAGTGAGGTTGAGCTCTCGTGACCGGTAATGCGGCTGAACCCTTCGTTGACCTCGACTAGCATTCCATCACGCTGGCGAGTGATCAACAGGCCGTCCGGGGAGGAGTGGAATGATTTGGCGAACTTCTCCTCGGACAGCTGAAGTTCTTGCTGAGCCTGTTTGAGCTGGGTGATATCCCGCACGACAACGACCACCGCTCGCGTGGAGTCCAGGTCAAAAGGTTCGGCGGAAACCAGCCCGGAGAACATGCGACCGTCTTTGCGTCGAAAGGGCATCTCAAGGTTGCGGATGCTGCCTGTCCGGAGGCGCTCCAGTATTCCGGGGCCTATGCCCGGAACACCCCAGATGTCGAGTTCAGTGGGCGTCCTGCCAATGATGTCCTCTACGCGTAAGCCTATTTGCTCGACGAATGCGCTGTTAGCTTCCAGAACGGTGCCGTCCACCAGGCTGGCGATCACCAGAATGTCCGGGCACTGAGCAAATACCGAGGCGAATTTTCCTTCGGAAAGCCGCAAGGCCTCCTCGGTTTGTTTGGTTTCGCTGATGTCGATCATCAGTCCACGCATGACGGGTTTACGACCGTGTCTGATCAGGCTGACGATGTCGCGTACCCAGAGCGTCCGTCCGTCTGCGCTGATGACGCGGTAATCCACGCTGTGATCGTTGCCACTGCTGGCCGCCTGTCTGCAAAATGCTTCAGTCTTCTGCAAGTCCTGAGGATGCACGATGCTCTGCCAGAACCCCGGTTCTTTCCATTGATGAAGCGGGTAGCCCAGCAGGTTTTCAGCCTGAGGTGAGACATAGTTGTATTGATAATCTTCCGGGTTGGCCTCCCAGGCAATTGCCGACAGGCTTTCGACCATGCCGCGATAGTGATATTCGCTACTTCGCAGCTGCTGCTCCAGCTCCATCCTTCTGGTGATTTCCGAACTTAGCTGTCGATTGACACGAATGACGATGATCAGAACCGTGCACAGCAGCAAAAGCCCCGGTAAGCCATAAAGCAGAAAGCTTTCTCTGAATGTTGTGCCACGGGTACGTGCTATCGGCTCTGATCCAGACTCAGACGCTGTTTCTTGTCCTGGGGATGTGTCGCTGATAGTCGTCGGTTCTGAATTGGCTGACGGCGAGAATGAAGTCGCATACAGAGTCGCAGGCCCTGGGAGTGGGCTGGCATTCATCAGGTGAGCAACCGACGTCACCACTGGATTCGGGGCAGGAAGGTTTTCCCAGTGTGCGGCGGTTGCCGAAGGAGCGAGAGCATACGCAAGAACAATGGCCGACAGTTGTAACATGGCAGCCTCATGATGGCGTGATGGCACTCCGAAGAGTGTAGCCGTACTGAGAAAACCGTCGCTCCAAGTTGAAAATTTGCGACCCATAATACAAAACCCCCGGCAGGGCCGGGGGTTTTGTGTGCAGCTTTGCTCGCTTACTCGTCAAGGAACGAGCGCAAGTGCTCGCTTCTTGTCGGGTGGCGCAACTTGCGCAGAGCTTTCGCTTCGATCTGACGAATGCGCTCACGAGTCACGTCGAACTGTTTGCCAACTTCTTCCAGCGTGTGGTCGGTATTCATATCAATACCGAAGCGCATACGCAGAACCTTGGCTTCGCGGGCGGTAAGGCCCGACAGAACTTCGCGAGTCGCTTCTTTCAAGCTTTCGACGGTAGCGACATCGATTGGCGACTGCATGGTCGAGTCTTCAATGAAGTCACCCAGGTGCGAGTCTTCGTCATCACCGATCGGGGTTTCCATGGAGATCGGCTCTTTAGCGATCTTCAATACCTTGCGGATTTTATCCTCAGGCATTTCCATGCGTTCGCCCAACTCTTCCGGGGTCGGTTCGCGACCCATTTCCTGCAACATCTGCCGGGAAATACGGTTGAGTTTGTTGATCGTCTCGATCATGTGCACCGGAATACGGATGGTGCGTGCCTGGTCGGCGATCGAGCGAGTGATTGCCTGACGGATCCACCATGTAGCGTACGTCGAGAACTTGTAACCGCGACGGTATTCGAACTTGTCCACCGCCTTCATCAAGCCGATGTTGCCTTCCTGGATCAGGTCGAGGAATTGCAGGCCACGGTTGGTGTACTTCTTGGCGATCGAGATCACCAGACGCAGGTTAGCTTCAACCATCTCTTTCTTCGCGCGGCGGGCCTTGGCCTCACCGATCGACATGCGACGGTTGATGTCCTTGATTTCAGCAATCGTCAGACCGGTTTCGGTCTGCAGTGCGGTCAGCTTCTGCTGGCAGCGCTGGATATCAGGCTGCAGACGGGCAATGGCTTCAGCGTATTTGCTTTTGCCTTTAGCCAGGGCATCAGTCCAGCTTTCGTCAACTTCATTGCCTGGGAACTGGCGAAGGAAATCGGCGCGCGGCATACGTGCATCGCGTACACACAGCTGCATGATGGCGCGTTCCTGAGCACGCAGGCGCTCAAGTGCGCTACGAACACGTTCAACCAGACCTTCAAACTGTTTAGGAACCAGCTTGATCGGCATGAACAGCTCAGCCAGTGCAACCAGCTCGGCAATCGCTTGCTTGCTGTCGCGGCCATGCTTTTTCAGGGCCTTGCGGGTGATTTCCATCTGATCGGAAACCGCACCAAAACGCTGCTGGGCAATGATCGGATCGGGACCGCTTTCGACTTCTTCTTCATCGTCAGAAGATTCGTCTTTCTCTTCCTCGTCGTCGTCGCCTTCGGCAGCCTTGGCTGTTTTCGGATCAACAGGCGGCGGAACTTCAGCTGGCGGCGCAATGCCGTCATCCGGGTCGATGTAGCCGCTCAGTACGTCGGACAGGCGACCGCCTTCCGTCGTGACGCGGGTGTACTCGGAGAGAATGTGGTCAACCGTGCCCGGGAAGTGCGCAATTGCGCCCATCACTTCACGAATGCCTTCTTCGATACGCTTGGCGATTTCAATTTCGCCTTCACGGGTCAGAAGCTCGACCGTACCCATTTCACGCATGTACATGCGCACGGGGTCAGTGGTACGACCAATGTCGGTCTCAACCGCTGCCAACGCTGCGGCCGCTTCTTCTGCGGCTGCTTCGTCGGTATCGGCGTCGGCCAGCATCAGGGCGTCCGCATCCGGGGCACTCTCGTGTACCGGGATCCCCATGTCATTAATCATGCGGATGATGTCTTCCACCTGCTCGGGATCTGAAATATCCTCAGGCAGGTGGTCGTTGACCTCTGCGTAAGTCAGATACTTCTGCTCACGACCCAGGGTGATCAACTCTTTGATACGAGACTGCTGTTGCGCTTTTCCGGACATAACACCCTATCCACTGAAGGTCTTGGCGGGCAAAAAACAAGCCGGGGATTATACCCGAGCTATGACCTCACGCGCCAGTTGAGGTCGGGGTTTGTGCAGGAACATTCCGATTTAACAGCTTGAGCAGCAGAAGTTTTTCCTCTGCGTCCAGGCCTGACTGGCGTTCCTTCCTGATTAATTGCTCCAGGCTGCGCTCGCGTTGGCGGGCGGATAACCTAGTTATAGTGTCGAAAAACTGTTGTTCAAGGTTATCGGCCGAGATCAACCATTCCTTTTCCGCTAATGCTCGCAGCAATCGGCCCTGTTCGGTGCCGTGCCAGCGGGCAATCAGTTGCAGCGAGCGCAGCTTCGGATTTTTTTGCAAAGCTTCGAGCAAAGCGACCAATAACTGCGCATAAATATGATCTTCTGCGGCCAAGTGGCTGGCATCTTCGACTTTCTCGGCCAGCTCCGGGTGATGCAGAAGTGTTCTCAATGCCGTCAACGTTGGTGGTTCGACGGTCGTCGGCGTCCGCGGGGCACGTGGTTCGTCATCTCCGCGCTTACCTTTTTTGTCCCACGGCTTCTTTTCCCACTTTTTCTGGCCCTGGCCGCCGGATTTTTTCGGCGTCCATTCCTGCTGAGGGGGTTGTTCGTATCCGCCCTGTGGCTGGTAATCGGCATAGTCGGGCATGGCGTCGTAATCGAAGCCGGGGTCGTAGCTCGGAGGCGCTTCCGCCGGTGCGTTCTGTACCAGCTGGTTGACGTTTTCATTGCTCAGGCCGGTTATCTGCGTCAATCGCTGACGCATTAGCGTACGCAGGTTGGCGCCGGGCACTTTGTCGATCAGCGGTGCGGCGAGGGTGGCCATGTGGGCCTTGCCCTCAAGGGAGCGTGGGTCTGCTTCCTTGGTCAACTGTTCGAAGAAGTAGTCGGCCAGCGGCTGGGCATGCTGATGGATGCGGGCTTTGAACGCATCGGTGCCTTCAGCGCGAACCAGGGTGTCCGGGTCTTCGCCTTCGGGCAGAAACAGGAATCGCGCGCGGCGCCCATCTTGCAGGCTGGAAAGCGTTGCTTCCAGTGCGCGCCATGCGGCATTGCGACCTGCCTGATCGCCGTCAAAACAGAACAAGACGTTTGGCACCACCCGGAACAGCCGCTTCAAGTGTTCTTCGCTGGTTGCGGTGCCCAGTGTGGCAACGGCATTGCGCAAGCCTTGCTGGGCAAGAGCAATGACGTCCATGTAGCCTTCGACCACGATGATTTCATCGAGGTTGCGGTTGAATTTGCGCGCTTCGAACAGGCCGTAAAGCTCTTGGCCCTTATGGAATACAGGTGTTTCAGGCGAGTTCAGATATTTGGGTTTGTCGTCGCCCAATACTCGTCCGCCAAAAGCGATGACCCGGCCGCGGCTGTCGCGGATTGGAAACATCACCCGGTCGCGGAAGCGGTCGTAGCGCTTGCCCGTTTCGGCATTCTCGATCAACAGGCCGGCATCGATCATGGCTTTCTGTTGAAGCGTATCGCTGCTCAAGTGCTTGTGCAGGTTGTCCCAACCGGGTGGGGCAAAGCCAAGACCGAAGTCACGAGCGATTTCCCCTGAAAGGCCGCGACCTTTCAGGTACTCCACTGCAGCTTTGCGCGATGGATGGTTCTTCAAAGCAAGGCGGTAATACTCGGCGGCGGCGGTGAGCAGCGGGTAAAGCGGCGAGTCCACAGGCTGTCGGGGCTTTTGCCCTTTGGTGCCTTGTTCTCTGGGGACTTCCATGCCCGCTGATTTCGCCAGGTCTTCGACGGCCTGGACGAAATCCAGGTTGTCGTGGTCCATGATGAAACCGAGGGCGTTGCCCCCTGCGCCGCAACCAAAGCAGTAGTAGAACTGCTTGTCGGGGCTGACGCTGAAAGACGGGGTCTTTTCCTTGTGGAACGGGCAGCAGGCGCTGAAGTTCTTCCCGGTTTTCTTCAATTGCAGACGTGAGCTGACAACATCGACGATGTCGGTGCGGTTCAGGAGGTCGTCAATGAAGCCTTGGGGAATCAGCCCGGCCATATCGTTCTCATATCAAGCGTTCCGCCATGAGGCTCGTGGCGAATCCAGGATGTAACGGCTGCTGCGGGTCTTTCTGTAATGCCACAAGGGCATGCACAGCCTGACTTGAGCGCGACTGCTCATCATTATCTGGAATGGTAGCTGCCAGCAATCTACCCGTGACCCGCTGTTAACATCAGGCAGCAGAACTCAGGCAGTGACGGCTTTAAGCATGTTGCTGTTCGTAGCAAATCGAATGCCGGTTACGGATTCGCTGTGCTCAGCATGTCGAGGGCGACGCTGCCTTGGCTGAACTTCTTGCGAAGATCATCAAGGCATACTCGTCATTCACCTTGATGCGTTCGTCATGAATGACGTGATCAACGTGGCCTGAACCTCAGGCGGGACGTGCTTTGAGGAAGTGTCAGGTGCGCATGTGCGACCCGTGTGCTTCTTCGATGTAGCTTATGCTGTGCCTTAACTGCCGCTAGCCCGGCTTTGGGGCCGGGCATTGCAGAAGCTTGCGACAGACGTCTGTAAATTAATACAGACGAACGGCGCGGCGCTGTTCGCGCTGTACTTTCTTGGCGTGACGCTTAACAGCGGCTGCTGCTTTACGCTTACGCTCAGAAGTAGGCTTCTCGTAAAATTCGCGGCTACGAACTTCAGCCAGAACACCGGCTTTTTCGCAGGAGCGCTTGAAACGACGCAGAGCTACGTCGAAGGGTTCGTTCTCTTTAACTTTGACGGCTGGCATCCAGAGCTACCTTCATTCATTACCGGGGTCAACGTCTCGTGCAAAGACTGCACATAAGTACGTCGGTTTTTAAGGGTTGCGGATGTTAACCCCTCATTGAGAGGAATGCAAAGCCTCTGATCGAAAACCGCTGGTCGGAGCATCGGGTGGCGACTATTATGCGCGCCTTCGAATTCAGCCTATACAAGGCGCAAACCCATGCTAGTACTGGGATTAGAAACCTCTTGCGACGAAACCGGCGTCGCGCTTTACGACAGTGAGCGCGGGCTGCTGGCCGACGCTTTGTTCAGTCAAATCGACCTGCATCGCGCTTATGGCGGTGTGGTGCCGGAGCTTGCGTCACGTGATCACGTCAAGCGCATGTTGCCTTTGATTCGTCAGGTCATAGCCGACGCCGGTGTTGTCACTACCGACATTGATGCCATCGCATACACAGCAGGGCCGGGCCTTGTAGGCGCTTTGCTGGTCGGCGCGTCCTGTGCCCAGGCGCTGGCGTTCGCCTGGGATATTCCTGCGCTGGGCGTTCACCATATGGAAGGCCACCTGCTGGCCCCGATGCTGGAAGCACAGCCGCCGGAGTTTCCGTTCGTCGCTTTGTTGGTGTCCGGTGGGCACACGCAACTGGTTCGGGTCGATGGCATTGGCCTGTATGAGTTGTTGGGCGAGACGCTGGATGACGCTGCGGGCGAAGCTTTCGACAAAACGGCAAAGATGATGGGTCTGCAGTATCCGGGTGGACCTGAAATTGCGGCGCTGGCGACCAAAGGCGTGGCCGGACGTTTTGTCTTTCCGCGTCCAATGACCGACCGCCCAGGGCTGGACTTCAGTTTCAGCGGCCTGAAAACCTCCACGCTGACGACCTGGCAGCAATGCCAGAGCACTGGGGACGACAGTGAGCAGACTCGTTGCGACATCTCGCTGGCCTTCCAGCAGGCAGTGGTGGAGACTTTGACCATCAAGTGCAAGCGCGCATTGAAGCAGACCGGCATGAAGCGTCTGGTGATTGCAGGCGGCGTGAGCGCCAACAAGTCCCTGCGGGCGTCGCTGGAGAAAATGCTGGGCGACCTCAAGGGCAATGTTTTCTACGCTCGTCCTGAGTTCTGTACCGATAACGGCGCGATGATCGCTTTTGCCGGATGTCAGCGTTTGCAGGCCGGTCAGAAAGAAGATTTGAGCATCAGCGTTCAGGCCCGCTGGCCGATGGAGCAGTTGCAGGGTTTGTAGGTGCAACTTGAGGCGGATTCATCCAGGTAATTCAAAAATGCCGTTCGCGCCCGGCAAACAGGTCGCGTAGATTGCCCCGGTGACGCCAGACAATCAGCAATGTGAGCAAGGTCATCGGCAGCAGCGCCCTGGGTTCTTGCCACGCCAGCAATGGCAGGGTCAGCGGCGTGGCGATCAGCGCCGCGATCGAGCTGGTGCGGGTCAGATAGAACACCAGCGCCCATGCACAAATTGCCAGGATGGCGGCGGGCGGATAAAGCCCCAGCAACACACCGGCAGCAGTGGCGACGCCTTTGCCGCCACGGAAGCGAAAGTAAAGCGGGAACAGATGACCCAGCACCGCGCAGAGCCCAATCCAGGCCTGCGCTCTGGGACCCATCCCGGCCATATTGGCGATCAGTACAGGCATCAAGCCTTTGCACAAGTCGCCGAGCAGGGTCAGGATCGCGAGTTTTTTGCCGGCAAGACGCAACATATTGGTCGCGCCCGCATTGCCAGAACCGCTGGCGCGCGGGTCCGGGCTGCCAGTGAGGCGGCTCAGAAGGATGGCGAAGGACAGTGAGCCAAGCAGGTAGGCGAAGATCGCCAGTAACCAAAACATGCTAACTATTCCGGGCTGGGAAGCCCTGATTCTAACGGCGCATCGCGCCCTTGTCGTGCAGTGGAGAGTGGTGTTTGGACAGAGTTTTCATTGAGGGTCTGGAAGTCGATACCGTGATCGGTGCTTACGACTGGGAGCGGGGCATTCGCCAGTGCCTGCGTCTGGACCTGAGTTTTGCCTGGGATAATCGACCAGCCGCTGCTGGTGATGACCTGAGCAAGGCACTCGACTACGCCAGCGTCTCCACACGCATCCTGGATTTTGCCGATAAGGCGCAGTTTCAGCTGGTGGAGACCTTTGCCGAACGACTGGCAGAGGTGCTCATGAGTGAATTCCAGATTCCGTGGCTGCACCTGAAACTGACCAAGCCTGGCGCTGTTGCAGCTGCAGCCGGTGTGGGCGTGGAGATCGAGCGCGGATGTCGCTGACACGGGTTTATCTTGGTTTGGGCAGTAATATCGATCGCGAGAAGCACCTGATCGCGGGGCTGGAAGCGCTGGATGGCTTCGTCAGCGAAATCGTTTGCTCGCCGGTATTTGAAAGTCAGCCAGTCGGGATCAAGAGCGGTCTGTTTTACAACCTGGTGGCGACGGGTTTGACCGCGCTGCCGTTGATGGAGCTGGACCGCCGTCTGAAGTTTATCGAGGCTGATAACGGCCGTTATGCCCCTGACCGCAAGGGACTGCCGCTGGATATCGATGTGCTGCTGTATGGCGATCAGGTGGGGGACTTCGACGGTTTGATCCTGCCTCGTGCCGAGATTCTCAAGAACGCTTTCGTGCTGTGGCCGTTGTCGCTGATTGCACCGGATCGTCTGCATCCTGAGGCAGGCGTTTCTTTCGAGCAGCTTTGGGCTGATGCGCAGATCGAGCAGCAATTGTGGCCGGTGGCGTTTGAGTGGCGCGAAACACAGCTGACGCCGCGGAGTTTGCTGGATAGCTGAATGTTGTAGGAGCTGCCGAAGGCTGCGAACGCGATCGATCAGGTATATCGTTTTCGCAGCCTTCGGCAGCTCCTACAGAAGATCGTATCAATCTCAGCTGTTGTACTGCGCCTTGTAAACCTTCAACGCATCCAGTCGTTCGGCCTTGAGCGCTTCGCCCAGCTCCTGCCCCTTGAAACCCTTCTCGATCAGCGGCTGTACCGAGACCGCGCGTGCCGCTTCAGCTGCGCCGCGCAGGTACTCGGCTTGCGGGTAGTCGCGTTGTTCGAAGCCGTGTCGGCCTCGGGCGTCCATTTCGCAGGCGATGATGAAGTCTTCGAAGCGCTGAGGCCGACGATAGACGTCAAAACTGTGCAGCAAATCGAGCACTGTCGAAGGCTTCAGTTCCAATGCCCGGTGGCCATGGGTGTGATATTCCCCCACAAGCAACGCCAACTCCTGACAGTCGCGTGGCGCCTTGAAGCGAGTATTCACTCCCTTGATCAGCCGTAATCCAGTGTGTTCGTGGGCAATATGCCTCGGCCACTCGTCTTCAGGCGTCAGGCCTTTCCCCAAGTCATGCAGCAAACAGGCCCAGCGCACGTTCAGCGGTTGCTGATGGATGGCTGCCTGTTGCAGAACGCTCAGCACATGCTCGCCGGTGTCTATTTCCGGATGATGGGCGGGTGGCTGGGGGACGCCGAACAGTGCGTCCACTTCCGGCAAAAGCTCCTTCAGAGCGCCGCAGTCACGCAACACGCGAATAAATACTTGTGGCTGTTTTTCCATGAGCGCACGGGAAATTTCCTTCCAGCTGCGTTCCGGCGTCAGCGCATCAAGTTCGCCTGATTCGCTTAGCTGACGCATCAGCTCAAGTGTTTCAGGAGCGATGCTGAAACCTTCCGGCGCGTACCGTGCGGCAAAGCGCGCCACGCGTAGAACTCGCAGGGGATCTTCGGCGAACGCGGGGGAAACGTGGCGCAAAACTCGCGCCTCAAGGTCACGCTGGCCGCCGTAAGGGTCGGTCAGGTTGCCCTCTTTATCTTCGGCGATGGCGTTGATGGTCAGGTCGCGACGGATCAAGTCATCTTCGAGGGTGACGTCGGGGCTGGCATGGAACACAAAGCCGCCATAACCGCGCCCGCTTTTACGTTCGGTGCGGGCCAGGGCGTATTCTTCGCCCGTCAGTGGATGGAGAAAAACCGGGAAGTCTGTACCCACCGGGCGATAGCCCTTGATCAGCATTTCGTCGGTAGTTGCGCCCACAACTACCCAATCGACATCGGTTACCGGTTTGCCCAGCAGGCGGTCGCGCACTGCGCCACCGACTTTATAGATCTGCATAAAAAACCTCCGTAAGCGCGACAGGATAAACCTTGTGTCGCTCTTGCGGAGGTAAAACCGAATCAATAGTCATGGGGTGCCAAACAAATACCTCACTAAATGACTCCTCCAATGCAAGTATCTAGAGGTGCACTACCGCCATATCAAGCCGGGGATATTCACTGTCGGCATGCTCGCTCCTGGGGGGAACGTGATGGGTTTTCATGATCTGGTCGCCTTGCAGCGTCTCCAGATGGATATCAAACCCCCAAAGCCGGTGCAGATGCTTCAGCACCTCGTCAGTGGACTCAGACAGCGGTTTACGGTCGTGCTGTTGATGGCGAAGAGTCAGTGAGCGGTCGCCGCGGCGATCAATGCTGTAGATCTGTACGTTGGGTTCACGGTTGCCCAGGTTGTACTGCGCCGCCAGGGTTTCGCGAATGATCCGGTAACCGGGTTCGTCGTGAATGGCTGGCACCAGCAGGTCGTCTTTCTGATCGTCGTCCATGATGCTGAATAGCTTCAGATCGCGGATCACCTTGGGTGACAGGTACTGGAGGATGAAGCTTTCGTCCTTGAAGCTGCTCATGGCGAACTTCACCGCAGTCAGCCAGTCCGTGCCGGCAAGTTCGGGGAACCAGCGGTAATCTTCCTCGGTAGGCTCTTCACACATGCGGCGTATATCACGATACATGGCGAAACCCAGCGTGTAGGGGTTGATGCCGCTGTAATAGGGACTGTCGAAACCAGGTTGATAGATGACGCTGGTGTGTGAGGTCAGAAACTCCATCATGAAGCCGTCGGTGACCAGGCCCTCGTCATACAGGTCGTTCATGAGCGTGTAGTGCCAGAACGTTGCCCAGCCTTCGTTCATCACCTGAGTCTGGCGCTGCGGGTAGAAGTACTGCGCAATCTTGCGCACGATACGTACGATTTCACGCTGCCATGGCTCCAGCAGCGGTGCGTGTTTTTCGATGAAGTAGAGGATGTTTTCCTGCGGTTCAGCGGGGAAGCGAGCGTTGTCCTCTTTGCTGTTCTTGTCGGCATTTTTGGGGATGGTTCGCCACAGATCATTGATCTGTTTCTGCAGATGTTCTTCCCGGTCTTTCTGCCGACGACGTTCTTCTTCGGCGGAGATCGGGTAGGGTCGTTTGTACCGGTCCACCCCATAGTTCATCAGTGCATGGCAGGAGTCGAGCAGGTCTTCGACCGCGTCGATGCCGTGGCGCTCTTCGCATTGCATGATGTATTGCTTGGCAAACACCAGGTAATCGATGATCGAGCTGGCGTCGGTCCAGGTCCTGAACAGGTAGTTACCCTTGAAGAAGCTGTTGTGCCCATAACAAGCGTGGGCCACTACCAGTGCCTGCATGCAGATGGTGTTCTCTTCCATCAGGTAAGCGATGCAGGGGTCAGAGTTGATGACGATTTCATAGGCCAGACCCATCTGGCCACGAGTGTAGGATTTCTCCGTGCTGAGGAAGTGTTTGCCGTAGGACCAGTGGTGATAGCCCAAGGGCATACCCACTGAGGCATAGGCATCCATCATCTGCTCGGCCGTGATGACTTCAATCTGATTGGGGTAGGTATCCAGCGCATAGCGTTCCGCGATACGGCTGATTTCACGGTCGTAGGCCTGGATGAGTTCAAACGTCCACTCGGAACCCGTGGACAAGGGTTGGCGCTTCTGCTCTCTAGCGGTCATGTCACTAACCTGCGCTGGAAGAGTTCACGGAATACCGGATAGATATCACCGGCAGAGACCAGCTGCTGCTGGGCAAACGTGTCGGAGAATGCTTCCCCGATGCGTTCGTATTCGAACCACAAGGCCTGATGTTCACGTGGGGTAATTTCCACGTACGTGTAGTACTGCACAAACGGCATGATCTGCTTGATCAGGATGTCGCGACAGATAGGCGAGTCATCATTCCAGTTGTCGCCGTCCGAGGCTTGAGCTGCGTAGATATTCCATTCGTTGGTGGGGTAGCGCTCAGCCATGATTTCCTGCATCAGCTTGAGTGCGCTGGAAACGATGGTGCCGCCTGTTTCCCGCGAATAGAAGAATTCTTCCTCGTCGACTTCCCGGGCGCTGGTGTGATGGCGGATGAATACAACTTCAATCTTGTCGTAGTTACGTTTGAGGAATAGGTACAACAGGATGAAGAACCGTTTGGCGATGTCTTTGGTGGCCTGAGTCATGGAACCAGAAACGTCCATCAGGCAGAACATCACCGCTTTGGAGCTTGGGTTGGGCTGTTTGACCAACAGGTTGTATTTGAGATCGAAGGTGTCGAGATACGGTACACGTCGAATGCGGGCTTTAAGGCGATCAACTTCAGCTTCCAGCTCCTGAATGTCCCCGAAGTTGTCCGGTTCTTCACGCTTTAAACGATCCAGTTCAGTAATCGTTTCTCTGAGTTTGGCGCGGCTGCTGCCGGACAGGGCAATGCGACGCGCGTGAGCGGAACGCAGGGTGCGGATGATGTTGATGCGCGAGGGGTTGCCCTCGTTGCTGATACCAGCTCGTACGGTTTTGAAGGTGTCGGTGCCGGTCAGATTGCGTTTGACCAGATTGGGCAGTTCGAGGTCTTCGAACATGAACTCCAGAAACTCCTCCTGAGTGATCTGGAAGACAAACTCATCCATGCCCTCGCCGGAATTACTGGCTTTGCCGGGCCCTTTGCCTCCGCCACCCCCTTGTGGGCGGGCAATGTGCTCACCCGTGGTGAATTCCTTGTTGCCAGGATGAACCACGGTCTGTTTACCGCCACGACCGTGATGGAGCACCGGTTCGTCGATGTCGCGACCGGGAATGCTGATTTGCTCGCCATGTTCCATATCAGTGATGGAACGGCGACTTACGGCTTCTTCGACTGCTTTCTTGATGTGATCACGGTAACGCCGCAAAAACCGCTGGCGGTTTACCGTGCTCTTGTTCTTGCCATTGAGACGTCGGTCGATCACATAGCTCATAGGCCCCTCCGGGGAGCTTCAAGTCGTAAGCTTCAAGCTGCAAGAGAGCGCGCCATCAACCCCGAGCCCGGGACTCGACCGCTTTTCTCTTGCAGCTTGTCGCTAGAAGCTTGCAGCTGCTTCTCTACTACTGCGACTTCCGGACCCGTAGGTACCATTCGGAAAGAAGCCGTACCTGTTTGTCGGTGTAGCCCCGCTCGACCATTCTGGTAACGAAGTCGTTGTGCTTCTGTTGATCCTCTTTGCTGGCTTTTGCGTTGAAACTGATGACGGGAAGGAGGTCCTCGGTGTTGGAGAACATTTTCTTCTCGATCACCACGCGCAGTTTCTCGTAGCTGAGCCAGGTCGGGTTTTTGCCATTGTTGTTAGCACGGGCGCGCAATACGAAGTTGACGATCTCGTTACGGAAATCCTTCGGATTACTGATGCCGGCCGGTTTCTCGATTTTTTCCAGTTCTTCGTTCAGGGCCACGCGGTTGAGGATTTCTCCGGTTTCCGGGTCGCGGTATTCCTGATCCTGAATCCAGAAGTCTGCGTACAGCACATAGCGGTCAAAGATGTTTTGCCCGTATTCGCTGTAGGACTCCAGATACGCGGTCTGGATTTCCTTGCCGATGAACTCGATGTAGCGCGGCGCCAGGTATTCCTTGATGAAGCGCAGGTACCGCTCGCGGGTTTCAGCCTGGAATTGCTCCTGCTCGATCTGCTGCTCAAGCACATACAGCAGATGCACCGGGTTGGCGGCGATTTCGTGTGGATCGAAGTTGAATACCTTGGACAGGATCTTGAACGCAAAACGTGTAGAGAGCCCGTTCATGCCTTCGTCGACGCCTGCGCCGTCGCGGTACTCCTGAATCGACTTGGCCTTTGGATCGGTATCCTTGAGGTTTTCGCCGTCGTACACGCGCATCTTGGAGTAGATGTTGGAGTTATCCGGCTCTTTCAGGCGCGACAGGGTGGTGAACTGCGCGAGCATTTTCAGGGTGTCTGGCGCGCAATGGGCCTTGGACAGCGAACTGTTGAACAGAAGCTTGTCGTAAATCTTTATCTCATCGCTCACGCGCAGGCAGTACGGCACCTTGACGATGTAGATCCGGTCGATGAACGCTTCGTTGTTCTTGTTGTTGCGGAAGCTGTGCCATTCCGATTCGTTGGAGTGGGCCAGCAGAATACCGGTGAACGGAATCGCGCCCAGGCCTTCGGTACTGTTGTAGTTACCTTCCTGGGTAGCGGTGAGCAGTGGGTGCAGCACCTTGATCGGCGCTTTGAACATTTCGACGAATTCCATCAGGCCCTGGTTGGCCCGGCACAGCGCGCCAGAATAGCTGTAAGCGTCGGCGTCGTTCTGTGGGTATTCCTCGAGTTTGCGGATATCGACCTTACCCACCAGTGCAGAAATGTCCTGGTTGTTCTCGTCGCCCGGCTCGGTTTTGGCTACCGCGATCTGGTTAAGAATCGATGGATAGAGTTTGACCACTTTGAACTGGCTGATGTCGCCCCCGAACTCAGCCAGACGTTTGGTCGCCCAGGGCGACATGATGGTGCTCAGATAGCGACGCGGGATGCCGAAGTCTTCTTCGAGAATCGCACCGTCTTCGGTTGCGTTGAACAAACCGAGCGGAGATTCGAAGACCGGCGAGCCCTTGATCGCGTAGAACGGGACTTTTTCGATCAGTTGTTTGAGTTTTTCAGCCAGCGATGACTTACCGCCACCGACCGGGCCGAGCAGGTAAAGGATCTGTTTCTTCTCTTCCAGGCCCTGAGCGGCATGGCGGAAGTACGAGACGATCTGGTCGATGCATTCTTCCATCCCATGGAAGTCAGCGAAGGCCGGGTAGCGGCGGATGACCTTATTGGAAAAGATCCTCGAAAGCCGGGAGTTGGTCGAGGTATCAACCAGCTCTGGCTCGCCGATAGCAAGCAACAGTCTTTCTGCCGCAGACGCATAGGCGCTGCGATCCTGCTTACAGAGCTCTAGATACTCCTGTAAGGAGAGCTCCTCCTGCCGTGTCGATTCAAAGCGTTGTTGGAAGTGGCTAAAAATACTCATGACGTCACCTCGCTCGATACGTAGAGCCGGCGGCGGATCGTCAGTCGATGTTGGCAGCAGCCGAGAATCCAGCTGCCGTTTACCCCCCAAACACCATAAAAGTAGCTACCGATGACCCACGCGCCGGTGTACCGGCTCTCCCCTGATTACGGATGGCCTGAGGCTAAGGATAGTTCGGAATCGGAAAGATAAAGAAGGGATGAGCAGAAAGACTGGCTGACCGTCCGTCAGTTAGGTCGCGAGCCCGCGCAGGACGCGGGATCAACTGCAATAAAAATATTTTCTGTCAGCCCTGGGCTGTGTCGGCTGGAAAGGTGTTGCGCCATAGCTCGAAGCCACCGTCCAGACTGTATACGTCGGAGAAACCCTGATTCACCAGATAGGCTGCGGCGCTCTGGCTGGAGTTACCGTGATAGCAGACCACGACCACGGGCTTGTCCAGGTCGGCATTGCGGATGAAGTCGGCAATGGAGTGGTTGTCCAGATGCTGGGAGTCCGGGATGTGGTTACCGGCGAAGGCTTGGGGATCGCGAACGTCTACCAGCACTGCACCTTGTTCACGCAAGGCTTGAGCCTGTTCTGGTGGGATGCGTTTGAATTCGGTCATGGTTGGCTCCTTTGAATGTTATCCGGGGTGTGATTCTGTAGGAGCTGCCGACGGCTGCGAATGGAGGTTTGGCAGATATACCGCTTACGCAGCCTTCGGCAGCGCCTACAGTTGAAGTACGTTGTGCTGAGTTTAGCGCCTGATCACGCCAATCGGGTCATGCAGAATGGTTCGGGTCGCCCCTGATTCAGCATTGCCGTGGTCATCGCAATCGCAGAGATACCGCTCAAAGGTATCAACGTTAAGCATGGTCATGGCGGAGCCCCATACGCATCCGGTGTCCAGCGCGTAGACATCAGGCTCGTCGCAACGGCCCTCCAGCGCGGCCCAGTGGCCGAAGATGATTTTCACATCGCGTGTCCTGCGGTCCTGATGCTTGAACCACGGTGCATAACCGGGCAGGGCGGTTTCGATGCCTTCCTTGCCCTTGAGGTCCAGTCTGCCGTCGCTGGTGCAGAAGCGCATGCGGGTGAAGTAATTGGTGATAACCCGTAGCCGTGCAACGCCATGCAGGTCGTTGTCCCACTTGTTTGGCTCGTTGCCATACATTCCGTCGAGGAACTGGGGGTAGAGCGCGTCATCAAGCAGGGCGGTTTCAACCTCAGCGGCAAGCTTGAGGGCTTTCTTCAAGGTCCACTGGGGGGGGATACCGGCGTGAGCCATGGCAACGTTGCGCTCGGCATCGTAGTGCAGCAGCTTCTGCTGACGTACCCATTGCAGCAGGTTATCGCGATCGGGTGCTTCGAGAATGGGGCGCAGGGTATCGCCTTTCTTCAGGCGCTCAATGTTGCGCGCTGCGGCGAGCATATGCAGATCGTGATTGCCGAGTACGCAGGTCAGCGAGTCACGGATGCTGTACAGAAAGCGCAGGGTCTCCAGCGATTGAGGACCGCGGTTGACCAGATCGCCCACCAGCCAGAGGCGATCCCTGGTTGGGTCGAAATTCACATGTTCCAGCAGGCACTGCAGTGGTTCAAGGCAACCTTGCAGGTCACCAACGGCGTACACCGCCATCAGTGAAGGGACCCCGGTACCGCCAGGCGAAAGGGTGCAATCACCGCATCGAAGCGCTTGCCGTCGTCAGCCAGCATTTGATACGAGCCCTGCATGTTGCCCACTTTGGTCGTCATCACGGTGCCGCTGCTGTACGTATGGCTTTTACCGGCAGCAATCAAAGGTTGTTGCCCCACCACGCCCTCACCGCGTACCTCTTCGACATGGCCATCACCATCGGTGATCACCCAATGCCGGGACATCAGCTTGGCGGGCAGTTCGCCGCTGTTGTGGACGGTGACGGTGTAGGCAAAGGCAAAGCGATTCTGCTCGGGTTGTGACTGCTCTGCCAGGAAGCGTGTGACGACGCTGACGTCGACCTGGTATCGGGAATCGGGCATTCGGTAGGCCTTGGAAGCGGATGCGGATAAAACCGGCAAGCCGGTGGAATCAGTCTAGGACATGTAAACGATAAATGACCAATCGGACTTCGATCATCGACATGTCCTTTGGGCTCAGGCCTGTGCTGGCATTTCGCTCAGCTTGTCAGCGAGGCGAACGAATGCGGCGAGATCCAGTTGCTCGGGGCGTAGACTGCCATCGACCCCGGCAGCAGTAATATCGTCACTGCTGAGCAGTAACTTGAGCGTGTTGCGCAGTGTTTTGCGGCGCTGGTTGAACGCCTCACGTACCACACGCTCCAGCAGGCGATGATCCTTGGCCGGATGCGGCAGTGTTTCGTGGGGCACGAGTCGGACGATCGCCGAATCCACTTTTGGCGGCGGGTTGAAAGCACCCGGCCCGACGTTGAACAAGTGCTCAACCCGGCAATGGTACTGAACCATGATCGACAGACGACCGTAATCACCGCCACCAGGAACTGCTGCCATGCGCTCAACCACTTCTTTCTGCAGCATGAAGTGCATGTCGCGAATCAGGTTGGCGTTATGCAGCAGATGGAAAATCAGCGGCGTGGAGATGTTGTAAGGCAGGTTGCCTACCACGCGCAGGCTGTTGGCCGGTGCGTTGAGGGTGGTGAAGTCGAATTTCAGTGCGTCGCCCTGATGCAGGTTGAAATTGGGCTTGCTGCCAAACTGGTGGATCAGGATCGGGATCAGATCCTTGTCCAGTTCCACGACGTCCAGTTGTGCGCCGCTGCCAAGCAGGCCTTGGGTCAAGGCACCCTGGCCGGGCCCGATCTCAAGCAGGCGATCTTCCGGCCGGGCACGTATGGCTCGCAGGATCTTGTCGATCACGCCTGCGTCATGCAGAAAGTTTTGTCCGAAGCGCTTGCGCGCCTTGTGTTGAAATTGCTCGGTCATGAATGAGTCTCGGCCATCTGATAGGCGGTTTCCAGAGCGACCTGCAGGCTGCCGGTGTCGATATTGCCGGTGCCTGCCAGATCCAGCGCAGTGCCATGGTCGACAGAGGTTCGGACAATCGGCAGGCCGAGAGTCACGTTAACGGCAGCGCCGAAGCCTTTGTACTTGAGCACAGGCAGGCCTTGGTCGTGGTACATCGCCAGCACTGCGTCGCAGTGCTCCAGATATTTGGGGGTAAACAGAGTGTCAGCTGGCAGTGGCCCTCGTAGATCAAGGCCCTCGCTGCGCAGACGCTCCAAAGCAGGTTCTATGATGTCGATCTCTTCGCGACCCAGATGTCCGCTTTCACCGGCATGAGGGTTGAGCCCGCACACCAGAATACGCGGCCGGGCGATACCGAACTTGTTCACCAGGTCGGCGTGCAGAATGCGTGTTACGCGCTCCAGACGCTCGGGGGTGATGGCGTCAGCAACATCGCGTAGCGGGAGGTGAGTGGTGACCAGCGCGACACGTAGATCGCCGGTCGCCAGCATCATCACCACTTGTTCTGTTCCGGTCAGTTCGGCGAGAAACTCGGTATGGCCTGAAAAGGCGATGCCGCTTTCATTGATGACGCCCTTGTGGACCGGGGCAGTAATCATTCCGGCGAAATGGCCGTCCAGACAGCCTTGTCCGGCGCGGGTCAGGGTTTGCAGGACGAACGCGCCATTGGCTTTGTTCAGTTGGCCCGCAATCACCGGCTCGTGCAGTGGCGTATCCCAGACATAAAGGCTGCCGGCAGGGGCGGCGGTGTCCGGAAAGGCATCAGGTGTAACGCTGATCAGATCGACAACCACGCCCAGCTGCGCGGCCCGCTCGGTGAGCAGGTCGCGGCTGGTAATGGCAATAAGGGGGTGTGGCTGAAGTTGCGTGGCGAGTAGCAGGCAAAGGTCAGGACCAATGCCGGCCGGCTCGCCGGGTGTCAGTGCGAAACGCCGGGGTTTCACTGTGCAGCCTGGGCTGCGCCAGGGAGCTTGATCTCAACGTAGGCTTCGTCACGGATCTGACGTAACCAGGTTTGCAGCTCTTCATCGTACTTGCGGTTGCGCAATACCATCAGGGCCTGCTGGTCGCGCGCCTGGTTGGTTGCGTCCGTGGCGCGACGGCCCAGAACTTCCAGTACGTGCCAGCCGTAAGCAGTCTTGAACGGCTTGGACAAGGTGCCTTGCGGCGTGTCGTTCATGACCTGACGGAACTCCGGAACCAACGAGTTCGGGTCTACCCAGTTAAGGTCACCACCGTTGAGTGCCGAACCCGGATCTTCCGAGAAGCTCTTCGCCAGTTCAGCGAAGTCATCGCCGTTCTGGATGCGATCATAGATTTTCTGCGCCAGACGCCGGGTTTCTTCTTCGCTACGAATTTCGCTTGGCTTGATCAGGATATGACGCACGTGTACTTCATCGCGCATCTGTGTCTGACCCTGGCCGCCGCGCTTCTCCAGCAGCTTGAGGATGATGAAACCGCCCGGAGTACGGGCTGGAGGCGTAACGTCACCAACCGGCATCGAACCCAGCATGTCGCCGAAAGGAGGCGGCAGTTGAGCGGCTTTACGCCAGCCCATGTCACCACCTTCAAGGGCGCTTTCGCTGGCTGAGTTGGCAATGGCGGCCTGACCGAAGTCCGCGCCTTGCTTGAGCTTGCTGTACAGATCCTGAGCCTTGCGAGCAGCGGCCTGAATCTGGTCTGACGATGCACTGTCAGGCGTAGCAATCAGGATGTTCGCCAGGTGGAACTCTTCGGACAACTGAGCCTGACCCTGGCCGGAAGCCAGAAAGTTTTTCACTTCCTGTTCCGAAACCTGAATACGCTCGGCTACACGGCGTTGACGCACCCGGCTGATGATCATTTCCCGACGAACCTGCTCGCGCGCGTCGTTGTAGGAAAGACCGTCATGGGCCAACGCGGCGCGGAATTGTTCCACGCTCATGTTGTTGCGTTCAGCAATGGTACCGATTGCCTGATTCAGCTCTTCGTCAGTGATGCGAATGCCGGAGCGGTCGCCTATCTGCAGCTGCAGGTTTTCCAGAATCAGACGTTCCAGAACCTGTGGCTGCAGGGCCTCTGCGGGAGGAACACCCGAACCGCGTTTGGCAATGGTCTGTTGAACCTCGCGGACACGCTGGTCCACCTGGCTCTTCATGATCACATCGTTATCGACGATGGCTGCAACGCTGTCCAGTTGTTGAACTGCAGCGTGGGCTGCAGTCCCCAGGAGTAACGCGCCCAGCATTAGCGGGCGCAGACAATCAGAAAGCTTGGTCTTCACGTTCACGATAACCTTGGATGCCTTTGTCGAGGAAACTCTCTACCTTGGCGCCAGTTACACCGCCCAGTCCCTTCAACACGATTTGTAGGAATACGCCGCGGTCGCCTTTTTCGTTTTCAGGCTCGTTCTGGCTGAACTCGTCGTAATCAATCCAGTAACGGCTGATCAGGCGCAGTTTCCAGCAGCAGTTGTCATATTCGAAACCACCAAAGGCCTCGATTGTGCGATTGCGGTTGTAATCGAACTGCCAGCGGCTGATTGCGTTCCACTGCGGCACGATCGGCCAGATGACCGAGAAGTCGTGCTGCTGGATCTTGTAGTAGTCCTTCACGTAACCCGGTTGACCTGGAGTTCCGTAATCGCCACCACCCACTGTCCATCGACCGGTGTTCTGGTCGTAGCGGATCTGATCATCGCGATACCGATAGCCAAAGTTGACGATCTTGTTCGGATTGTCTTCAGGCTGGTAGTGGAACATCGCACTGCCCGAGCGAGTACTGCGGCTGTCCGGATCCCAGTTGAAGTCGGAATTCAGGCGCCAGTCGCGGTTGAAGCGGTATTCGTATTCCAGTGCGTAAGGCGAGACGTTGGCTTGTGCATCGTCACGGTCCTTGAAGACCACGCCCGGCAGTTGAACTTCACGATCCTTGAAGTACAGAGCCTGACCGATGCTGAAGCGCTGACGCTGGAAACCATTGTCTTCAATCCAGCGGTTTGTAATACCCAGTGAGAGCTTGTTCTCGTCACCAATGCGGTCTGAGCCCGCGAAACGGTTATCGCGGAACAGCGAGGCATAGTTGAAAGTAGTTTCGGAGCTGTCAAAAACCGGAATGTCGGTCTGATCTTTCTCAGGAACATAGAGATAGAACAAACGGGGTTCCAGCGTTTGACGATAATCCTTGCCGAACCAGTTGGTGTTCCGGTCAAAGTACAGGCCGCTGTCGACACTGAAGATCGGTACGCTGCGGCTTTGGCTGCTGCTGTACTCTTCATCGGCAAGCAGGGATGCCTTGCCCCGTGCATCCAGGTCCAGATCGTACTGGGTGTAGACATACTTCAGTTTCGGCGTCAGGAACCCGTAACTCCAGTTCATCGGAAGGCTGACCGAAGGTGCAAGGTTCAAGCGGTCGCCGTTGGCGCGTGCCAAGCCGGAAACGTTGGTATCCAGACGGGTCTCAGGGTTCCCGTCCTGGTCAATGTAAGTGCCGTTGCGCAGGTCACGGTCAAAGCGGACTGCTTCGGTCTCATAGTCGAACTGCAAACCACCTGGATGGTAAGGCAACGACCCATTGAAGGTGATTTGTGGCAAGCGGTCGTACGGGGTAATTCTCGATACCGTCGCCAGCTTGTAAGCCTGGGCGTTGAAAACGGCATTGAAATTATCGCCACGGTACGTCAAGGAACCCTGTTGGTTGAGGAATTCCGATTGCTCGACACCAATCTGGTCCGATTGCAGGTCCTGGAAGTAATATGGGTCGCTGATATCGGTGTAGTCAACGTGGGTCAGCCAACGGGAGTCTAGACCGCCCTTGTGCTGCCAGTTCATCATCCAGCGAGTGTCTTTGTAATCTGTCTGGTCTTTACGCTCGTCATCGTCGTCATTGAGGTACGCGCCGCCGAACTGACCTTCACTGCTTTTGGTCAGGTAGCGGAACTCGCCTTCCATCAACATGCCGCGTTTGGACATGTAACGAGGATAGAGCGTGGCATCGTAGTTCGGTGCCAGGTTGAAATAGTACGGCGTCACCAGCATGAAGCCGGTATCGGTGCTGGTGCTGAAGGACGGCGGCAGGAAACCTGACTGGCGACGATCATCGATCGGGAAGTAGATATACGGGGTGTAGAGCACCGGTATGTCTTTAACCCGAAGGGTGGCGTTGGTCGCCGTACCGAAGCCGGTGGCCGGGTTCAGCGTGATGTTGTTGCCTTTGAGCGTCCACGCGTTGCTGTTCGGTTCGCACGTGGTGTACGTACCGTCCTTGAGGCGAATGATCGCGTTCTCGGCACGCTTGGCATACAGGGCGTTACCGCGAACGTTCGACTTGTGCAGCACGTACTCTGCGTTGTCGATCTGGGCTTCACCGGTGTCCAGTTGCAGCTCTGCACGGTCACCTACGATGAGTGCGCCGTTGTCGCGCATGCGGACATCGCCGTTCAGCTCGCCGCGGTTTTCGGCTTGATACAGGTTGGCCTCCTGGGCCTGAACCTGCATGCTGCCCTGACGCAGAACGACGTCACCGGCCAGCGAAGCAATCTGTTCTTCCTGCTGATAACGCGAAGCCTTGGCACCGATGAACATCGGCGCGTCTTTCTTCGGCGTCTTGTCATCCATGCCAGGACGAATCGGCTCGACGTAGGCCCCGGAGCAATAAGGTCCGGTTTCTGCGAGCTGAGCAGGCGTCAGGCTTTCGCGAGGAACCCAGTCAAGGTGGCTGTAGTCAGCACTGCGCGACTTGAGACCGCGGCCTTTGGCGTCGGTCACCAGCTGCGGCTTGGCCGCAGCGGGTTCGCTGGTGGAGCTACTGTCCGACGTGACAGTGCCGTTGGAGCTGACCGACGTAGTGCTGTGCACTGGACGCGGAGGCAGCTCGACTGCATTGCTTTTCGGCGCACAATTCCAGGCACCCGAAGCAGAGACTGAGCAGTCATACTGTTCCGCGGCGACCACGAACTGAGTGGCTAGAGGTTGCATCGCCAGCAAACTGCCGGTTATGAGCAACGGAAACTTTCTACGAAACGCGGGGGATTTCAATGCCATCTTATTAATCCGGGCTTCCTGCGCGCCATCTGCCCGCGGGGGGGCCGCACGCCTCTCGATGGGCTGAAAAAGATGTCGGATAATAAAGCATGACCCGCTTGACGGCTAGCGCCGTCGGAGACCCTTGTAATGCCAGATCAAGATGTACGCCTGCAACGCCTGAAAACCTGGCTCGATGAGCAGCTTCCAGCGCTGTTTTCAGCGCACGGCTGGGGCGCGATTCCCCCGGCCACGTTGACTGCGGCCAGTAGCGATGCCAGTTTCCGCCGTTATTTTCGCTGGGAGGGCGGTGAGCAAACTTTTATTGTGATGGATGCTCCGCCACCTCAGGAAAACTGCAAACCGTTCGTGGATATCGCCCGTTTGTTAAATAAATCAGGGATTAATGTTCCTGAAATTTATGCCGAAGATCTTGTTCAAGGCTTTTTGCTGTTAAGCGATCTTGGGCGAAAAACCTATCTTGATGTTATCAACGAGCAAAACGCGGACTCTTTGTTCGCCGATGCTTTCGACGCGCTGCTGGCTTACCAGCAGTTGCCGATGGACGCGCCGTTGCCCGGTTACGACGTCGCCTTGTTGCGCCGTGAGCTGGAACTGTTTCCTGAGTGGTATGTGCGCAAGCACCTCGGCATCGAGATGGATCAGCAGCAGTTGGCGAGTTGGCAACGGGTCAGTGATCTCTTGATCGAGAGTGCGCTGGCGCAGCCCAAAGTGCTGGTGCACCGAGACTTCATGCCGCGTAATCTGATGCTCAGCGAACCCAATCCGGGGGTGCTGGACTTTCAGGATGCGGTCTACGGCCCCGTTACTTACGACGTCACCTGCCTGTTCAAGGACGCCTTCATCAGTTGGCCGCAAGAGCGCGTGCACGCCTGGCTGGAAACTTACTGGGAAAAGGCCCGTGCTGCGGGAATTCCTGTTCAGGATGACTTTGCGGAGTTTCTGCGTGCCAGTGACCTGATGGGGGTGCAGCGGCATTTGAAGGTCATCGGGATTTTCGCCCGTATTTGCCATCGTGACGGCAAACCGCGTTATCTGGCCGATGTTCCGCGCTTCTTTGCTTATATAGAGGCGGTGCTGGAGCGCCGACCAGAGTTGGCTGAACTGGCTAATTTGCTGACTAGCCTGAAGCGACCGGCGAGCGGATCGCTCTGAATCGCGCCACGGTATGAAGGTCATCATTGAAATAAGGCTATCGATTGTGTTGACGAGGCAGGCATGAAAGCGATGATTCTGGCAGCAGGGAAAGGCGAGCGGATGCGTCCATTGACCCTGCACACCCCCAAGCCTCTGGTCCGTGCAGGCGGTGTGCCGTTGATTGAATATCACCTGCGCGCACTTCACGACGCAGGGTTCGGCGATGTGGTGATCAACCACGCATGGCTTGGGCAGCAAATTGAAGATTATCTGGGGGACGGCGAGCGTCTGGGGCTGCGTATTGCGTACTCGCCTGAAGGCGAACCGCTTGAAACGGGCGGCGGTATCTTACGTGCGCTGCCGTTGCTCGGTGACCAGCCTTTTGTGGTTGTGAACGGCGATGTCTGGACCGATTACAACTTCAGCGCGCTGCGTGTACCACTGGCCGGTCTCGCCCACCTTGTGTTGATCGATAATCCGGAGCACCACCCGGAGGGCGACTTTTCGTTGATCGACGGGCAGGTTCGTGATTCCAGCGATGCCGGTGCAAGGCTCACCTACAGCGGCATCGCCATCCTTCACCCGAAACTGTTTGCAGGTTGTCAGGCCGGTGCTTTCAAGCTCGCGCCCTTGTTGCGCGCCGCCATGGAACAAGGGCAAGTGACCGGTGAGCATTTTACCGGGCAGTGGGTCGATGTCGGCACCCATGAGCGGCTTGCTCATGTCGAACAGTTAATCGCGGCGGGACACTGAATGCTCTGGCCATCGACCCTGTTGGGCGCCGGAGCCGGGTTTGCCATTGCGAGCATTCCGGGCGCCTTGCTGGGAGCGCTATTGGGACAGGCGCTGGATCGGCGTCTGGCACTGCAAAGCTGGGCGCATTTGCGTGAGCGCATGGGCGGTCGAGGGGCGCTGCGCGATGATGAGTTGCTGTTCGTTCTGCTGGGTCGGTTGGCTAAAAGTGACGGTCGGGTGGTAGAGCAGCATATCCAGCAGGCGCGAGTCGAAATGCGTCGTATGGGCATGAGCGAACCCGCTCAGCGTCGGGCCATTGCGGCCTTCAATCGAGGCAAGGAGGGGGGTGATAATCTGCGTGGTTATCTGCGTCGTCTCGCCCCCCAGCCTCACACGGCAGAAGCGCTGCTGCGCGCCTGTTGGCGCATGGCATGGGCCAACGGCAGACCTTCGCGTGGCGAACGGGAGTTGATCGTCTGGTGGGGGAAATGGCTGGGCTGGTCGCCAGCGAGGGTTGACTCCCTGGCTTCCGAACACGAAACACCGCGAAAACCGCTGGCGAACAACAGCAACGATTACCAGGCCGCGTTGAAGCTGCTGGGTGTGCAGGCCGATGCAGACCCCTCGCATGTAAAACGTGCCTATCGCCGTCTGCTCAGTCGGCACCACCCGGATAAAGTCGCTGGTTCAGGCGCTAGCCAGTTGCAGGTGCGGGATGCGACGGACCGGACTCAGGATTTGCATAACGCCTACAAAGTGATCAGAGCGCGGCGCGGGTTTTGATCATGGTGTTGTGCTTTATTCTGCGGGAGATTCTATGTTCGTCTGCAATCTGACGTGGGACCGGCTTTAGCCGGGAAGGCGGCATTTCTGACGATAAAGATGTACTGAATGTACTGGCCTCTTCCCGGCTGAAACCGGTCCCACCTCATCAGTAGTTCCTGTGGGTGCTTGCCCGCGATACATGAGACGCAGTAAGACGACATACCGCGTTATCGTTTATCGTCGGAATGCCGCCCAGACCAGGCACCGCTCCCACAGGTGCAGCATTTCCGCTCCGATCGATCATCTTTACTGCGCCTCAACCCACCCGCGGATCCTGCGGAACATCTGTTCCTGTTCGGCGGCGGCGTTACCCGGAATCGCGGTCAGGGGAATCTGGCTGTAGCCCGGTCCTTTTGTGCGCTTGCTCACTTGCAGGCGCTCCATTGGCGCCCTGTTGGTCGGGTCCTTGAAGATAAAGTCCGAGGTTTTCACTTTAAGGCCCGGTATCAGCTCGGTCAGCAGCGGCTTGGCGTCTGCGGGCTCTCGCGCCGTGACCATGGCGAATTTCTGTACCAATGGCGCCGGGCGTTCACTCAAGTAGCGGGCTGCCCAATAGGCACCACTGCCGTGACCGAGCAGCACGATGCTACGAGCCTTGTTCTGTTGTGCGAAGCTGATGCCGCTTTCAATTCTGGCAAAGATACGTTCAGTCTGAGCCTTGGCCTGCTCTTCTGCGGCGGCGGCTCTGGCTGTTTCGGCAGCAGCCTCTTTTTCCGCGGCAGCGGCTTTGTCAGCATCGGTTGGCGGGGTGGCTTTGGCCGGGTCTTTGGATTTGTCTGCTGCGCCCTCTTCTGCAGGGGCATCGGCGGCTCTGGCCTGGTTGTAATCAGCCATCTGGTCGGGCAGGGTCAGGCTCAGGCTTGACCAGCCGATGTCCGGAAACTTGCGACGCAGCGGACCTACGACATCCGGGGAATCAGCCGACTCGTCTGCACCAGGAATAATGATCACTGCACCTCTTGGGTCGTCAGTGTTAGCGGGCTTCCACAAGGCGAGGAAACTGTCTTCGCCAGCCTGCAATTGCTGTTGATCGGCAACCGGCAAGCGCCCTTCAAGGGCCAGCGCATCTTCTTGAGTCCGGGGTAGCAGGGGAGCCCTTTCCACAGCAGGTTCGGTTGCAGCATCTTTTGCAGGCGCGGGATCAGCCGCCATGACAGGCAACGCGCAAGGTAGTATCAGCGCCAGACAGAGCG
Organism: Pseudomonas folii; assembly: GCF_014357575.1. GTDB lineage: Bacteria > Pseudomonadota > Gammaproteobacteria > Pseudomonadales > Pseudomonadaceae > Aquipseudomonas > Aquipseudomonas folii. The sequence goes on from NZ_JACONW010000045.1 coordinate 37,269, forward strand.
AAGGAAGCGTTGCGCGAAATGTGTAGGACATCGGATATTCCAGGCCAGAAACTATCCCGGCAGCCTAATGGGTTGGTAAGGATTTGTCAGGCTTATGCTTGAGTGGCGCATCGGTTCAAACGACTAGATAGAACACATGGGAACGACACCTTGATGATGGTTCTGCTGCGCACTGGAGTTATCGGCTGTCTGGCCCTGCTCTTGATGATTTTCAACACAGCGGCTCAGGCTGATTCAGAGCCTGCTGTTTCCACACCTCTGTCGGCAGAGCAGCGCGCATGGCTTGCAAAGCGTGGCCCCTTGCGGGTCGGGCTGGTCATGCAGGCACCTTATGCGCAGCTTGATCGTCGCCAGCAGCAGCTTTCCGGCGCCAGCGTTGACCTGATGAATATGCTCGGCAGGAGCCTGCAAACTGAACTGCTGTGGCGTAACTTTCCTGATCAGGCCGCTTTGGAAGAAGCCTTGGCGCAAGGCATGGTGGATATCGCTCCCGGCCTGACCCAAACTCCGGCGGGCCTTCGTGTCTGGTTGTTTTCCGATCCCTACATGCGGATTTCGCAATTGGTAGTGGGCGAGCGCGATGGTTCGGGTGTCGTGGACCTGGAGAAGCTTGATAGCCGGACGCGGGTTGCGATTCGCATGCCCAGCGTGACCGCCGATTACCTGCGCAGCACGTATCCTCATCTTAATCTGCAAGGCGTGCCGCTGGATCGGCAAGCACTGCAATTATTGCTGAGTCAGCAAGCGCGCTATGCCGTGCTCGATGAGGCGCAACTCAGTCGCTTGTCTCGCGAGCCGGAGTTTGCCGGGCTGAGTATTGTCGGCGATATCGGCTATCCCCAACTGCTGCGCGTCGCCTCCCGTCGCGATGTGCCTGAGTTGGCGGACATTATCAGCGTCGCCCTGCATGCGATTCCGGCCAAGGAGCTTGATCAACTGCATGCACGCTGGCTGCCGCTCAACGCTGTGAAAGCCAGCGAATCGCCTGGGTTCTGGCAAAACATCTGCCTGTTGCTGCTGGTATTGCTGCTGGCCAGTTTTGCTATCGTCATCTGGCAGCGACGTCAGCAGCAGTCGCTGGAACGCGATGTGTTGCTGGCTCGCGAAGAGCTGGCTCGGCGCGAGGCGGGCGAAGAGGCGTTAAGGCTCGCACAGTTTTCCATTGATCAAAGTACTGTGGGGATTCTCTGGGTCAACTGGGACAGCCGCGTGCGTTATGCCAACCATGCGGCAGAAGCGATGCTGGGCTATTCGTCCGGCGGTGTGGTGGATCGGCCTTTGATTGATTTCGAGCCCACGCTGCACATGGACCGCTGGTTGGGCCTTTGGAAAAGTGCGCGCTCCAGCGAAGGGATTGCCCAGACATTCGAAACCAATTGCGTGTGCGCCGACGGAAGCATTCTGCCTGCCGATGTCTCCTTGAGTTTCCTGCGTTTCGAGGAGTCCGAGTATCTGGTGGTGTTCCTCACTGATGTGACCGAGCGCCGTCGTTACCACGAACAACTGCGTGAGCTGTCGGCGCATCTGGAAAGCGTGCGCGAGGAGGAAAAGGCGCGCATCGCTCGGGAAGTTCACGACGAATTGGGTCAGATGCTGACCGTGCTCAAGCTGGAAACATCCATGTGTGAGCTGGCTTATGCCGATCTTGATCCAGGCTTGCGTGACCGGCTCAACAGCATGAAGCGCCTGATATCGCAATTGTTCCAGCTGGTACGCGATGTGGCGACCGCGCTGCGTCCGCCGATCCTCGATGCGGGCATCGCGTCGGCCATCGAATGGCAGACTCAACGATTTGAGGCGCGCACACAGATTCCGTGTCTGGTGGACGTGCCTGATAATTTGCCGCCGCTCAGTGATGCCTTGGCGATTGGCATGTTCCGGATTCTGCAGGAGGCGCTGACTAACGTGATGCGTCACGCTCAGGCGCACACGGTGGACGTGAGCCTCACGCTGGATAACGGCGTGATGTGCCTGACCATCGCTGACGACGGAATTGGTTTTGTTCAGCCCCAGGGTAAGGTCGTGTCGTTCGGGCTGGTGGGCATGCGTGAGCGGGTGTTAATGCTTGGTGGTCGATTGGAACTGGACAGTGAGTCAGGTGAAGGCACAACCTTGCGTGCCTATATTCCGCTGCATCAAGCCCGGCAGGAGCAACACAAGTGATTCGTGTACTGGTAGCTGAAGACCACACTATTGTTCGTGAAGGCATCAAGCAGTTGATCGGCCTGGCAAAGGATATGCTCGTGGTAGGCGAGGCCAGTAACGGTGAGCAGTTGCTGGAGACTCTCCGCCAGACTGAATGCGAGGTGGTGTTGCTGGATATCTCCATGCCGGGTGTGAATGGCCTTGAGGCGATCCCGCGTATTCGCGCACTGACCAATCCGCCAGCCATACTGGTGCTGTCTATGCACGACGAAGCGCAGATGGCAGCGCGTGCCTTGAAAGTCGGTGCTGCCGGTTATGCGACCAAGGACAGTGATCCGGCGCTGCTGTTGACGGCGATTCGGCGGGTAGCGGCGGGTGGTCGTTACATCGACCCGGACCTCGCCGACCGCATGGTTTTCGAAGTGGGCCTGACGGATAGCAGGCCATTGCACTCGCTCTTGTCCGAGCGCGAATTCTCAGTGTTTGAGCGCTTGGCGCAGGGCGCCAACGTCAACGATATCGCCCAGCAGCTGAACCTGAGCAGCAAGACCATCAGCACCCATAAAGCGCGGCTGATGCAGAAGATGAACCTGCATTCCCTGGCTGACCTGGTGAAATATGCGATGGAGCATAAGTTGTTGTGATCTGAAAACGACATGTCCGA
>NZ_JACONW010000046.1 GCF_014357575.1 Pseudomonas folii
GACAGCGAGGCACCAAGTGGTGGGGCAAGAGCGTTTTGCTTACTTTTGGGCTCCTTTCAAAAGTGAGGCGCTGTAAAAGCGCAACCAATAGAAGCCATTAACGCGGTTATTGATATGTACACAAAAATCCTGCATGTAAAACCTGCATGGAAAAGATGTGTAGTAGATACCTACGCCACGATAAGGTCACCACAGTACTGCCCAACGGGCTGCCTTCATCTCGTTCTCTCGGGTATACTCGTCGGCTTTGAAAATTTCGCCTGCGAGTGCTGCCCACCATGGAAATCAACCCGATCCTAAACAGCATCAAGGACCTGTCCGAGCGCTCCGAAACGATTCGGGGGTATCTTTGACTACGATCACAAACATGATCGTCTGACCGAAGTTAACCGTGAGCTCGAAGATCCAAATGTCTGGAACAACCCCAGCTACGCTCAGGAGCTAGGCCGCGAGCGTTCTCTGCTGGCCCAGATCGTAGAAACCCTGGATGAAATGTCCTCCGGTCTGGCTGATGCCAAAGACCTGTTGCTGATGTCCGCCGAAGAAGAAGACCAGGCTGCCGTCGATGACGTGGCTGCCGAAGTCGAGCGCCTGCGTGCGTCTCTGGAGAAACTCGAATTCCGTCGCATGTTCAGCGGCGAGATGGACCCTAACAACGCCTACCTGGATATCCAGGCCGGCTCCGGCGGTACCGAGGCGCAGGACTGGGCCAACATCCTGCTGCGCATGTACCTGCGCTGGGCTGACAAACGCGGTTTCGACGCGACTATCATGGAGCTGTCCGCGGGTGAAGTCGCCGGTATCAAAGGCGCTACCGTGCACATCAAGGGCGAATACGCCTTTGGCTGGCTGCGTACCGAAATCGGCGTTCACCGTCTGGTGCGCAAGAGCCCGTTCGACTCCGGCAATCGTCGTCACACCTCGTTCTCGGCCGTCTTCGTTTCTCCGGAAATCGACGACAACATCGAAATCGACATCAATCCGTCGGACCTGCGTATCGATACCTATCGTTCGTCCGGTGCCGGTGGTCAGCACGTAAACACCACTGACTCGGCCGTACGGATTACTCACGTACCGACCAACACGGTGGTGAGCTGCCAGAACGAACGTTCCCAGCACGCGAACAAAGACACCGCGATGAAAATGTTGCGGGCGCGCTTGTATGAGCAGGAAGTGCAGAAACGCAACGCTGCTTCCCAGGCGCTGGAAGACACCAAGTCCGATATCGGCTGGGGTCACCAGATCCGTTCCTACGTGCTGGACGCCTCGCGGATCAAGGATCTGCGGACCAACATCGAGCGCAGCGACTGCGACAAGGTGCTGGATGGCGACATCGATGAATACCTGATCGCGAGCCTGAAACAAGGGCTGTAACCCGTCAGCCTTGATCTTCAAGACCCCCGTGCAAACGCGGGGGCAACGAACCTGTGATGGAATATTTAAAGACATGAGCGACCAACAACTCGACCCGCAAGCCCTGCAACAGGAAGAAAACACCCTGATCGCCCTGCGCAAGGAAAAGCTTGCTGCCGAGCGCGCCAAGGGTCAGGCCTTCCCCAACGACTTCCGCCGCGACAGCTACTGCAATGACCTGCAGAAACAGTACGTGGACAAGACCAAGGAAGAGCTGGCTGAAGCGGCGATCCCGGTCAAGGTTGCCGGTCGCATCATGCTCAACCGTGGCTCGTTCATGGTGATTCAGGACATGACCGGTCGCATCCAGGTCTACGTCAACCGCAAGACCCTGTCGGAAGAAACCCTGGCCGCAGTGAAAACCTGGGACCTGGGCGACATCATCGCAGCCGAAGGCACCCTGGCGCGTTCGGGCAAGGGCGACCTGTACGTCGAAATGACCAACGTGCGTCTGCTGACCAAATCCCTGCGTCCGCTGCCGGACAAGCACCATGGCCTGACCGACACCGAGCAGCGCTATCGTCAGCGCTACGTTGACCTCATCGTCAATGAAGAAGTGCGTGATACCTTCCGTGTGCGTTCTCAAGTCATCGCTCACATCCGCAGCTTCCTGATGAAGCGTGACTTCCTGGAAGTCGAAACGCCGATGTTGCAAACCATTCCGGGTGGCGCGGCAGCCAAGCCGTTCGAAACTCACCACAATGCGCTGGACATGGAAATGTTCCTGCGTATCGCGCCTGAGTTGTACCTGAAGCGTCTGGTTGTCGGTGGTTTCGAGAAGGTCTTCGAAATCAATCGCAACTTCCGTAACGAAGGTGTTTCGACTCGTCACAACCCTGAGTTCACCATGCTTGAGTTCTATCAGGCGTACGCGGACTACGAAGACAACATGGACCTGACCGAGGAGCTGTTCCGCGAACTGGCTCAACTGGTTCTGGGTACTACTGATGTGCCTTACGGCGACAAGGTATTCCACTTCGGCGAACCGTTCGTGCGCCTGTCGGTATTCGACTCGATCCTTAAGTACAACCCGGATCTGACCGCTGCTGACCTGCAAGACATCGACAAGGCGCGTGCCATCGCCAAGAAAGCGGGCGCCAAGGTGCTGGGCTTCGAAGGTCTGGGCAAACTGCAGGTGATGATTTTCGAAGAGCTGGTCGAACACAAGCTGGAGCAGCCGCACTTCATCACCCAGTACCCGTTCGAAGTGTCTCCGCTGGCGCGTCGCAACGATGAAAACCCGAACGTTACTGACCGTTTCGAGCTGTTCATCGGTGGCCGTGAAATTGCCAACGCTTACTCCGAGTTGAACGACGCGGAAGATCAGGCCGAGCGCTTCCAGGCCCAGGTGGCCGACAAGGACGCAGGCGATGACGAAGCCATGCACTACGACGCTGACTTCGTGCGTGCGCTGGAATACGGCATGCCGCCGACTGCCGGTGAAGGCATCGGCATCGACCGTTTGGTCATGCTACTGACCAACGCCCCGTCGATCCGCGACGTGATCCTCTTCCCGCACATGCGCCCACAAGCGTAAGTGACGTGAAAAAAGAGCCGCCTGTGATGGGCGGCTTTTTTTTGCGTGACGATTCTGGTCGTGAAAGCTTCAGTTCAGACATGTTGGTTTACATTGGCAGCGGAAATGGCATCTTGGCCACATGTAATTGAGATCTTCTGTAGGAGATCGCTCTTGTCCCCGACACAGTGCTAACTGGACCTGTAGGAGCTGCCGAAGGCTGCGATCGCGGTGTGTCAGGATGAACGCTTCGCAGCCTGCGGCAGCTCCTACAAAAATGGTCGTTAAGTAAAAAAAGGAAATTTCTACCGTGACCCGTTCGATTGCTCAAAATGGAGCTGCTGGTGCTGCCAGCGCCGTGGTGCAAAGTGTCGAGTATCAAGGTCGCAAGGCGAGTCGACAGGGCAGTGAACAGCGCAGGCAGGACATTCTCGACGCCGCCATGCGCATCGTGGTCCGTGACGGCGTGCGTGCGGTACGTCACCGTGCAGTGGCTGCGGAGGCGGGTGTACCCCTTTCGGCCACCACGTACTACTTCAAGGACATCGATGACCTGCTCACCGATGCTTTTTCCCAGTACGTCGAGCGCAGTGCCGCTTATATGGCCAAGCTCTGGGAAAGTACCGAAGTCACCTTGCGCGAAATGGTGGATCGTACTGACGGCACCGCGGTTGGTCGTTCACGTCTGGCCGATGAAATCGCGATCATGGCCATGGAATATATTCGTCGCCAACTGTCGACCCGCCGCGATTATCTGATTGCCGAACATGCGTTCCATTGTGAGGCGTTGATCAACCCGCGACTGGCCCGTCTGGTGGATGCGCATCGGGACATTCTGCTGCATGGTGCCTGCCGGCTTCTGGAGGTGATGGGCTCGGTTCAGCCGCTTCAGGACGCACAAGTGTTGACGGGGGTCATGTGTCGGATGGAGTATCAAGGTCTGCTACATGGCCCGCAGCCCGACGCGGACAAAGAAAACCTCGGTATCCTCACCCGTCAGATGCATCTGGTATTAGGCACGACAAAGCCCCTCGACGAGTGACAAACCCCTCTCGGGAGTAGCCAATGAAAGCCTGGCGTCTGCTTGTCGCCTTGTCGTTCCTGCTGTTGAGCGGCTGCCTTGTGACGTTCAAGGATTCGATTCCTGCGCGCGAAGCAGCCCCGGCGCAACTGCTGGGTAACTGGAGCAGCAAGAATGCCTGGGGCGAGCCGCTGGAGCTGGAAATAAGCCGGACCGGCAGCAACGAGTACAAGGCGGTCAGTTATCGCAAGGGGGATCGCAAGCACCGCGATGGATACGCCTTTACCGTGTCCCGGCATGGCAGCCGATGGTATCTGTGCGCCGGGTTGCCGGAAAAATATGGCGGCCATTTCGTGATGGCAGGCTTTGAACTGGCGCAAACCGGCGAGTTGGTGGTCTACAACCTGGATATGGATCGCTTCAACCAATGGGTGGAGCAAAAGGCGCTCAGCGGTGAAAAAATGCCAATAGGGAAAGACGATGGGCTGTTGATCACGAGCCCTCTGGATCAAGTGTTCGGTTACCTGAACGATCCGGCCAATTCTGATGTTTTCCTCGAGGTAGCGCGTTACCAGCGGCTGCCTGAGCAGGGCACACGCCCAACCAACCAAGGGCCAACCAAGGCGCAGTAACCAAGGAGCATGGGGTGGACGAGTACCAGCAGACTATTCGAACGTTGTCGGATCGTATCGTCGCAGCCCAGACGCCGATTCGGGTTCTGGATGCGGTGAAATGGGACGACACGGTGCGCAAGGATTTTCTTGCGGCAAAAGGCAAGGCGCTACCCGCCGTGGATCGCGCCTACTATGAAAATCGGCCCTTGGGTTTTGATTCTTCTGAACTGAAGCTCGAGTTCCAGAATATCGAGCGCGACATTACCCGTCAGTTGGGCCAGTTCAACCCGGTTGGCCAGATCATGCGCCGCATGTGCAAGGAATACCGCATGGTAGTGCGCATGCTGGAAGCCCGAGGCACTGCGGATTTCGGGCTGATCTCCCAGGAGTTGTACGGCGCGGCGTCCGACGCTTTTCATGCCGGTGATCCAACCCTGGCTGATCTGGGGCTGATGCTTTCTGACTACCTCAATAACATTGCCGGGCGCGGTGACCTCAAGGATGAGCCGAAAATCCTGACGGCCAAAGACGCGGTGTCTCTGCTGCAAAGTCGTCTGAACAAGGTTTTTGGTGAGGCCGAGGAGACCATTCGCGTCTTCGAATCCGACGGCATCGTCGCCGATGCTGCGGCAGGCGCCGATTACATCAAGATTCGCTCCGACGCGATGTTCAACGAGCGCGACGTGCGAGCCCTGGAAGTACATGAAGGCCTGGTGCATGTAGGTACTACGCTGAATGGCCAGAATCAGCCGATTTGCACGTTTCTGTCAAAAGGGCCGCCGTCGTCGACGGTGACGCAGGAAGGCCTGGCGATCCTCATGGAGGTCATTGCGTTCGCCTCCTACCCGAGTCGATTGCGCAAGTTGACCAACCGCACGCGTGCCATTCACATGGCCGAAGAGGGCGCAGATTTTCTCCAGGTGTTCGAGTTCTACCGTGAGCAGGGTTTTGGCATGTCTGAAAGCTACGGCAATGCCAGCCGGGTATTCCGCGGATCGGTGCCCAATGGCTTGCCGTTCACCAAGGACTTGTCCTACCTCAAAGGTTTCATCATGGTTTACAACTATATTCAGCTCGCCGTGCGCAAGGGCAAGCTGGAACAAGTGCCGCTGCTGTTCTGTGGCAAAACCACCCTTGAGGACATGCGTACCTTGCGTCAACTGGTGGATGAAGGTCTGGTCGTGCCGCCCAAGTACCTGCCCGAGCAGTTCCGTGACATGAATGCGCTGTCGGCATGGATGTGCTTCTCGAACTTCCTGAACCACCTGAGCCTGGACCGGATCGAAGCGGATTATTCCAATATTCTGTAGCGCCTCAGATCTCTTGTAGGAGCTGCCGAAGGCCGCGAAGGCGGTGTGTCATTAGAATCCAATCGCAGCCTTCGGCAGCTCCTACAGGACGTGCATTTCCATTCAAATCGTTTTGTCGATAAGAGCCGCACCAAGAAAACAAAAGGAATCCCGCTTGAAATTCCTGATTACCCTCACGCTGCTCTTGTCCCTGAACGGCTGCAGCTCAATGTTGTTCTATCCGGAACCCGGTCTTCCGTTCACCCCGGAAAAAGCCCATCTGCAATACCGTGACGTCACTCTTACCGCTGCCGATGGCACACAGTTGCATGCGTGGTGGTTGCCTGCCAAAGAAGGCGTCGAGGTCAAAGGCACGGTGCTGCACTTGCACGGCAATGGCGGCAATCTGGCCTGGCACCTGGGGGGTAGCTGGTGGTTGCCGGAACAGGGTTATCAGGTCTTGATCCTGGACTATCGCGGCTATGGCTTGTCCCAGGGGGCGCCCAGCCTGCCTGCGATTTATCAGGACGTGGATGCGGCATTCGACTGGTTGAACAAAGCCCCTGAAGTGCAGGGCAAACCGCTGGTCGTGCTCGGCCAAAGCATTGGCGGGGCGTTGGGGGTGCATTACCTGTCTGAGCATCCGCAACAACGTTCGCGACTCAAGGCGCTGATTCTCGATGGTGCGCCCGCCAGCTACCGTAAAGTAGCTCGTTATACGCTGGGTACTTCATGGCTGACCTGGCCATTTAAAACGCCGCTTTCATGGCTGATCCCCGACGCAGACAGCGCCATCAATGGCCTGCCGAAATTGAAGGGGACGCCGATGTTGATATTCCAGAGTATGGACGACACTCTGGTGCCGCTCGACAACGGCATCAGCCTTTACCAGGCCGCGCCGCTGCCACGGGTGCTGCAACTGACCCGTGGCGGGCATGTGCAGACGTTCTCTGACCCGACCTGGCGACAGGTGATGATCCGCTATCTGGAAGATCCCCAGCACTTCAATGGTCTGCGTCGTCTGGGCGAAGTGCCGAATTATCCGGAGCCAGCGAAAAAAGAAACTCCTGAGAGCCGCAAATGAGCGAAGAGCGCAACGCCATTCCCCTGATCATCACGGGTATCTGCACGATCTTCGTTACGGTGGGTACGCTTTGGTATTACGGCTATCTGCACTTTGCCAAGCCTGAAGATGCGCTGTTGCTCAACGAGTTCACGATGCTCAAAACCGTGCCGGGCGAAGACTACAAAATCGCCGCCACACCCGCCGCCGAAGTCGCGCAGTGCATTGATGGCGTGCTGGTGTTGTTCGATACGTCGCAGAAGGGACTGTCAGGAGTTCTGATCAATAACAGGAAGCAGGCCGTGCGCTGCGCAGGGCAGGAGACGCCGCAGTAGTTACAGCCTTAAATCGTCGCCGCATTTTGTAGGAGTGAGCTTGCTCGCGATAGCGTTGTGTCAATCGAAAGACAGGTTGACTGACGCGACGCTATCGCGAGCAAGCTAACTCCTACAGGATTGTGTAACCAACAAAAAAGCCCGGCCTGTTTTCACAGGCCGGGCTTTTTGTTTGCAGCGTCAGCGATTTACTTCATCGACGAACGCGGCGCTACCGGCTGGTTGTCGTTGGAAACGGTCACTTCCACACGGCGGTTCTGGGCGCGGCCCGAAGCGCTGGTGTTATCAGCAACCGGGTATTCCTTGCCATAACCCTGGGAAACGACACGGGCTGGATCAACGCCCATTTTCACCAGTGCCATACGCACGGAGTTAGCGCGGCGCTCGGACAGGGACAGGTTGTAAGCGTCGGAACCCGAGCTGTCGGTATAACCTTCAACGATCACTTTGCGATCCGGGTTATCACGCAGGTAGGTTGCCAGTTGGTTGACATTAACCAGACCGCTGGATTTCAGTTCAGCCTTGTTCAAGTCAAACAGCACGTCACCGAAAGTTACCAGAGTACCGCGTTCGGTTTGCTTGGCGTTCAGGCTGCTTTGCAGTGCCTTGATCTGTGCGTCACGGGCATCCAGACGGGCTTGAGCGCGCTGCGCGGAGGCACCTTTCAGTTCCTCTTCAGCGGTGCGCAGAGCAATAGTCTGCTTGGCAACCTCAACGCGCTGGTTGGTCAGATAAGAAAGTTGGTCGACTTTCTTCTCGTCTTCGCTGTTGCGATAGGCTGCGTCAGCCTTGTCCAGCCAGTCGCTGGCGTCCTTGGTTTCAAGGGCAGCCACTTTGGTCGCCTGCGGATTGGTCTGCAGTGCCGAGAAATTGGTGCGAGCCTGTTCCAGATTCTGGTTAGGCGGCGTCGAGCAAGCGGCCAGTGCAACACTCATGGCCAGCAGGGCAGGGATCATCACTTGTTTGCGCATAATAGTTTCGTCCTTTCAATCGAATTCGAAATGCATGAAAAACGTTGGCTGCAACGTTGGTTACTGGGCCGGTGCCGGTTGCACCTGACGCAGACCTTCTTCACGTAGTTCGTTCACGCCTTGACGGGCGTCCTGCACAGCTCTTTCTGCCTTGGCAGCCTGGGATTTACGTTCGGCTACGCGAGCGTCCCATTCAGCTTGTTCAGCCAGGCGGCGTGCTTCGTCGTATTTCTGCTCTTGCATGGCGAGTTCGGCTTTCTTGAGCTTGTCTTGCGCCGATTTCATTTCTACTGCGGAGAACTCGGTACCACCGGCGCTGACGGCGCTGTTAACGGCCGATTGGCTCACAGCGTACTGCTCGGTCGGAGGATTACCTGCACAACCTGCGAGTACGAAGCTGGCACCCAGTGCCAGAGCGGTCAGTTTCAGGCCGCGCAGGCCTTTGAATTTGGTATTGGCAGTAAGCGTGTTCATCGTGTTCGACTCCATTATTTAACTCCTGAAAATCTTGAGTGTTCCATGACAGTCGTTGGCCTGAAGCGTGCGAGGTAGCGTCTGGCTGCGCCGTTGGCTATCCGTAGGCTTTTCTGTAATGGCTATGGGCTCGGACACATGAACTTTTTGAATAGTTCAGGTTTTTTCGACGGGATTTTCTTTGCGCAAACTACGGAACGAATGCTGTGAAAAAACGATCCCGGCACGTCATTGGCACGTCATTGGCACGTCATTGGCACGTCATTGGCACGTTGTACCGGGATACGTATTGCGTGTTGGCAGTGTTATTCGACGTCCTGCTTTTCGGACAGCTCCTGCAGATACCGACGCGAAAGCGCCAGGAAACGCGGGGTGGGGCCAACATCTTCGTACACTGGGTCGCCTTCTTCGTCAGTGGTCACGACATGCTGGCCCTGCACGTAAGGGAAGCTCGCTTCGAGTTCTTCCAGCGCGGCACCGATCAACTCGCCCAGTAACTCTTCAGGATGATGCTTGGGGTACATCTCGGTCAGTGCGTTCAGGCGCGCAGCGGACTCCATGTCCAGGTGAATCGCATACTGAGTCCTGGTCAGTCGTCCTTTGGCGTTCTCTTCCCAATGGTTGGCAAGTTCACGGATTTTCATAGGGACCTCTTGGTTTGCCCACCGATGGCAGGTCTGCTTGAGTGCTGATTCGTTTAGTGCTCAGCCATGGCTCACCGATGAGATTAGTCCGGTTATTTCAAAAGGTTTATTCACCGGGTGTTGGCGTGGCTGTTGATTTTGCTGCACTGATGGTAGAAAAGGGATAGATCAGATTTCTGCACGCCTGTTCAGTCTTTGCAGCTTTGAGGTTGATGGCACCCATACAAAAATCAGGGGGAGAGGAACGATGGCTGATATCGACGCGCGTTTACGCGAGGATGTGCACCTGCTGGGTGAGCTGTTGGGCAATACCATTCGCGAGCAGCGCGGGAGTGAGTTTCTCGACAAGATCGAACGTATTCGCAAGGGTGCCAAAGCGGGTCGGCGTGGTTCGGCTGAGGGGGCCGAGCAACTGACGTCCAGTGTTGATGGCCTGGCCGAAGATGAATTGCTGCCGGTGGCGCGGGCCTTCAATCAGTTTCTCAACCTCGCCAACATCGCCGAGCAATACGAACTGATCCGGCGGCGTGACGATTCCCAGCCGCAACCGTTTGAATCTCGCGTGTTGCCTGAGCTGCTCGACCGCCTCAAACGTGCAGGACAGAAACCTGAGGCCTTGGCCCGGCAGTTGAGCAAGCTGGAAATCGAACTGGTCCTCACTGCGCACCCCACTGAAGTGGCACGCCGCACCCTGATTCAAAAATACGACGCCATCGCCGCACAACTCGCGGCCCTCGACCATCGGGATCTGAGCAGCGCCGAGCGCGAGCAGATCACCGAGCGTCTGCAGCGTCTGATAGCCGAAGCCTGGCACACCGAAGAGATTCGCCGTACCCGACCGACCCCGGTGGATGAAGCGAAATGGGGCTTCGCCGTTATCGAGCATTCGCTATGGCATGCGGTGCCCAATTACCTGCGCAAGGCCGATCACGCGTTGCACGCTGCCACCGGTTTTCATCTGCCGCTGGAGGCGGCGCCGATTCGGTTCGCTTCGTGGATGGGCGGCGATCGGGACGGTAACCCCAACGTCACGGCGGCGGTGACGCGGGAGGTCCTGTTGCTGGCTCGCTGGATGGCGGCGGACTTGTATGTGCGTGACGTCGATCAACTGGCGGCCGAGTTGTCCATGCAGCAAGCCAGTGATGCGTTACGCGCCAGCGCGGGTGACAGCGCTGAACCCTATCGTGCTGTCCTGAAGCAACTGCGCGAGCGTTTGCGCGCAACCCGCAACTGGGCTCAGGCGTCACTGGCTGTGACGCAACCCGCTCCGGATAACGTGCTGCACGATAATCGCGAGCTGCTTGAACCGCTGATGCTGTGCTTCCAGTCGCTTCATGAGTGCGGCATGGGTGTGATCGCCGATGGTCCGCTGCTTGATTGTCTGCGTCGTGCTGTGACGTTCGGCCTCTTCCTGGTGCGGCTGGATGTGCGTCAGGACTCCACCCGGCATGAATCGGCCATGACCGAAATCACCGACTACCTCGGGCTTGGCCGCTATGAGGATTGGGACGAGCAGGCCCGTGTTGATTTCCTGCTGCGGGAATTGAACAGTCGACGTCCGTTGTTGCCAGCGCATTTCAAACCGGGCGCTGACACCGCCGAGGTGCTGGCGACATGCCGTGAAGTCGCTTCAGCGCCTGCGGCCTCGTTGGGGTCTTACGTGATCTCCATGGCCGGTGCCGCTTCGGACGTGCTGGCGGTGCAGTTGCTGCTCAAAGAGGCGGGGTTGCAGCGCCCAATGCGCGTCGTGCCGCTGTTCGAAACCCTCGCGGACCTGGATAACGCCGGGCCAGCCATAGAACAATTGTTGAACCTGCCGGGCTACCGTTCACGCCTGCACGGCCCGCAGGAAGTGATGATTGGCTATTCCGATTCCGCCAAGGATGCGGGCACCACGGCCTCGGCCTGGGCGCAATATCGGGCGCAGGAAAAACTGGTGGATATCTGCCGTGCTCAGCAAGTCGAACTGCTGCTCTTTCACGGCCGCGGTGGCACCGTCGGACGTGGCGGTGGCCCAGCGCACGCGGCGATTCTGTCGCAGCCGCCAGGTTCGGTCGCCGGGCGTTTCCGAACCACCGAGCAGGGCGAAATGATTCGCTTCAAGTTCGGCCTGCCAGACATCGCCGAGCAAAACCTCAATCTATATCTGGCCGCCGTGCTGGAAGCCACCTTGCAACCGCCACCACCGCCGCAACCCGCATGGCGAGAAATGATGGATAACCTGGCGGCGGACGGCGTCAGTGCCTACCGTGCCGTGGTGCGCGAGCATCCGGAGTTCGTCGAGTATTTCCGTCAGGCCACGCCGGAGCAGGAACTGGGTCGTTTGCCGCTGGGCAGTCGTCCGGCCAAGCGTAGGGAAGGCGGCGTCGAGAGTCTGCGGGCCATTCCATGGATTTTCGCCTGGACCCAGACGCGGCTGATGTTACCCGCCTGGCTTGGCTGGGAGGCGGCGCTCAACAAGGCGCTCGAACGCGGCGAAGGGGAGCTGCTGGGGCAGATGCGTGAGCACTGGCCATTCTTCCGCACCCGGATCGACATGCTGGAAATGGTTCTGGCCAAAGCTGACCACGATATTGCCCACCTGTACGATCAGCGTCTGGTGGAGCCGAGACTGCAACATTTGGGTACGCATTTACGCGACCTATTGTCGCAGGCTTGCGCCGTGGTGCTGGGGCTGACCGGGCAATCCCAACTGCTGGCTCATAGCCCTGCAACGCTTGAATTCATCAGCCTGCGCAACACGTATCTGGATCCGCTGCACCTGCTTCAGGCAGAGTTGCTTGCCCGTTCACGCAACCGCGAGGCAAGTCTGGACAGTCCTCTGGAACAGGCGCTGCTGGTGTCTGTAGCGGGTATTGCCGCCGGATTGCGTAACACCGGTTAATCAGCGGGTCCGTTAATGGCGCACTGCCAATTCCCAGTGCGCCATTGGCATCAATGACTTGCGTGCTTTTGACTGCCTCAAGCCACCTGAACCAATCCCGCACTCTGCTACCTCTGACCGGGTGGTGGATACTGCGACTTTTGGCGGCTTGTGCCACTTGTGTCGGCTGTGTATCTTGATCAGCCTTTGGCCATTCTTCGGCTTGAACCTTATTTGAGATTGGTCCTGCACAGACTGTGTGGAAACGACTGCATCGCGGGCACCTACGATGTACGCGAGCAGTACCGCGTTTTACGTTTTACATAGGCTGGGCGTGGCGAATCCGACGTTTACATATAAAAAATTTGAGGAGCACATCGATGCGCGTGATTCTGCTGGGAGCTCCCGGGGCCGGTAAAGGTACTCAGGCAAAATTCATCACCGAAAAATTCGGCATCCCGCAAATTTCCACAGGCGATATGCTGCGCGCTGCCGTCAAGGCTGGCACCGAACTGGGCCTTAAAGCCAAGAGCGTCATGGACAACGGCGGTCTGGTTTCCGATGACCTGATCATCGGTCTGATCAAGGATCGTCTGTCCGAGCCTGATTGCGCCGGCGGCGTGCTGTTCGACGGTTTTCCCCGCACCATTCCGCAGGCAGAAGCGCTGCTGGCGGCGGGCCTGGAAATCGACCACGTGCTGGAAATCGCTGTAGATGACGAAGAAATCGTCAAGCGCATGTCCGGTCGCCGTGTACACGAAGGCTCTGGCCGCATCTATCACACCATTTTCAATCCGCCCAAGGTTGAAGGCATTGATGATGTGACCGGTGAGCCACTGAAGCAGCGCAAGGATGACGTTGAAGAAACCGTTCGCCTTCGCCTGGCCGTGTATCACGAACAGACCAAGCCGCTGGTTGAGTTCTACAGCAAACTCGAAGCGAAAAACGGCAAGCCTAAGTGCAGCCATATCGCAGGCGTCGGTTCTGTTGAAGATATCACCAGAAAAGTGCTTGAAGCCCTGAACTGACAGCGCTGGTTGAGTCAACAAACGGTCCGCTTGCGGGCCGTTTTGTCGTTTATAATGCGCCCCTTTTTTGATCTCGATGGATAACCCTGATGACCACCTTGCTGGCCCTGGACACCGCCACTGAAGCCTGCTCGGTCGCTTTGCTGCACAACGGCAAGGTGCTGAGCCACTACGAGGTGATCCCGCGCCTGCACGCCCAGCGTTTGCTGCCCATGATCAAAGCGATCATGGCGGAGGCGGGCATCGGCCTTTCAGCGCTGGATGCCATCGCCTTTGGTCGTGGTCCGGGCGCGTTTACGGGCGTGCGCATCGCCATTGGCGTGGTGCAGGGGTTGGCTTTTGGTCTGGAGCGTCCGGTGCTCCCCGTTTCCAATCTGGCAGTACTGGCCCAGCGAGCCATGCGCGAGCACGGTGCCCATCAGGTTGCGTCGGCCATCGACGCGCGCATGGATGAGGTTTACTGGGGTTGCTATCGCGAGGTGGCGGGGGAGATGCGTCTGCTTGGCGCCGAAGCCGTGCTGCCGCCAGAGCATGTTGCGTTACCCGACGATGCGAGTGGTGAATGGTTTGGTTCGGGCACGGGCTGGGACTATGCCGAGCGTCTGCCGGTCAGCGTCACAGGTCACGACGCCAGTATGCTGCCCCACGCTCAGGATTTACTGACCCTGGCGACCTTCGCCTGGCAGCGCGGTGAGGCCATCGTTGCAGATGAGGCGCAGCCGGTTTACCTGCGGGATAAAGTGGCTACGCCCAAAGCCCGATAGCGGAGTGCCGATTTAAATGCATTTCCTGTAGGAGCTGCCGAAGGCTGCGAAGGCGGTATGCCATGAGAATTCATTCGCAGCCTTCGGCAGCTCCTACGGTGATATCTCGCCGGTACACCTACCTTTCATCGCCTAAAATCCTCAACTTCCCGCTTGTTGCGAAACTTTTTCAATTTGTGTGGTCTAGTTATCGTTCGGGTAATTGCAACAGCCTGCCCGTGAAGTTAGATTGCCACTATAAGATGCAGAGTACGCACTAATGCGCATAGACGGCCCTTCACAACGTTCATACCCCATCAAACGCAAGCCGCGTAGTCAGCCTGCGATTGTTGATGGCACCTTCGAAGAAGTCGAAAACGACGCCGAAGTTGCCCAGCAGCCAGCGCAAAGCGCTCGCTCCGGTGGTAATGCACAGGCCAATTCGACTGCCAACGTTCCTGCACGCCCGCAAGACATCATCTTCCCGCGTTCCATGAGCACTCGCGTTGCAACCGCACTGGCCAGCTATCTGACCACCGCCAGCTTCGTTGACTGGGATCTGGAAGTGTCAGGGCTTGATCTCCACGTTTGAACGATTCCCGCCTGCCTTATTTTCTGGGTTGTCCGTCATGGAGTGAAAACGCCTGGCGCGAATCACTCTATCCCGAAGACGCTCGTAGCAATGAATTTCTAGGTCTGTATTCACAGGTCTTCAATGCTGTTGAAGGCAACACCACTTTTTACGCTCGACCTGCGCCGTCCACCGTGCAGCGCTGGGCTGAAGTGCTGCCCGATGATTTTCGCTTTACGGCCAAGTTTCCAGGTGACATCAGCCATGGTGGTGATCTGCGGCTCCAATTGCAGGCGGCGGAAACGTTCATCGAGTTGCTGGTACCCTTGGGCAAACGCGTTGCACCTTTCTGGCTTCAGCTGTCCGCAAGCTTCACGCCGCAGCGGCTCGCCGAGCTTGTCACTTTTATTGATGAGTTGAAGTGCCCGTTGGCCGTTGAAGTGCGCAACGTGGCGTTTTTCGAAAAGGGTGACGAAGAGCGCATGCTTAACCGCCTGCTGCTGGAACGTGGCGTTGAGCGCATCTGTCTGGATTCCCGTGCCTTGTTCAGTTGTGTGTCCAGCGATCCTGCGGTGCTCCATGCGCAATCGAAGAAACCAAAGGTTCCAGCTCGTCCGGCGGCGCTGACTCAATTTCCGCAGGTGCGCTTCATCGGTCATCCTGTGCTGGAGGCCAACGATCCGTTTCTGGTTCAGTGGGTCGCTAAAGTTGCCGCCTGGATTGAAGAAGGGCGCACGCCTTATGTATTCCTGCACACCCCGGATAATCTCGAAGCGCCGCTTCTGGCCCGACGATTTCATAACCAGTTGATGGAGCGCTTGCCAGGTTTGCCGCCGTTGGTGGAACTGGATCGCGCACCACCGGTGCAGCAACTGGGCTTGCTCTGAGGTCGATAACTATGGCTTCAATAGCCGTATTAACGATCTCAGGAGTCAGCAATGGATTCGCAACAGCTTCTTCGCGCACAAACTTTCAAGGCACTGCACGAGCGTGATCATGCTTTTGTGATCCCCAATCCGTGGGACGCAGGTTCGGCCAAACTGTTGGCATCCATGGGCTTCGAAGCGTTGGCGACCACCAGCGCGGGTCTGGCTTTCACCTTGGGTCGGGCTGATGCCGAAGGTGCGCTGAGCTTCTCCGAATCACTGGAAAACCTCCAGGCAATCGTTGCTGCAACGGACTTGCCGGTCGCTGCCGACCTTGAAAACGGCTTCGCTGATAGCCCTGAAGACTGCGCAGCCAACCTGCTGGCGGCGGCGCGGACCGGCATTGTGGGTGGCTCTATCGAAGACGCCACCGGCAAGACCGATCAGCCCATTTACGATTTCGAGTTGTCGGTAGCGCGGGTCAGGGCAGCGGCACTGGCTGTTCGCAGTTTGCCGTTCCCGTTCATGCTGACTGCCCGGGCGGAAAACCTGCTCAACGACCGGATGGATTTTGCTGACACGTTGAACAGGCTGAAGGCCTACGCCGATGCCGGAGCTGACGTGCTGTACGCGCCCGGCCTGCGTACACGCGAAGAAGTTATCGCGGTGGTCCGTGCCGTTGCGCCCAAGCCAGTCAACGTGTTGATGGGGCTGGGCGGTGTCACGCTGACTGTCGCTGAACTCAGCGAGTGCGGGGTCAAGCGCATCAGCGTCGGCTCATCCCTTGTACGCGCGGCGTTCGGCGGTTTGTATCGCGCCGCGGAGGAAATCCGTACTCAGGGGACCTTTTCCTACGCCGAGCAGGCGCTGCCGTTTGCTCAACTCAATGCGTTGTTCAAGGACTGAGGGTGCGAGGCTCGACGCTGTTTCTGGTGTTCCTGCTGCTCTGCGCTGGCGCCGTCGCTGCGGTATGGCGCGGCTGGATAGAGGTGCCAGCGCAATGGAATCCCTGGGCGCCATTGGACATTCAGGCTGAACCCAACTTCCTGACCTCCTGGAAGCTGTCGCGCGTCAAGAGTGATCCGCAGTTGTGCGATCAGGTGCTGGGCTCATCCCGCCTGCGTTTCAGTCGTCAAGCCGACAGCCCCGCGTCCGCCGATTGCCCGCTTAACGGCGTGCTGCGAGTACAGGGCGGTGAGGTGGCGCTAAGCAGCAGCTTCCTCGCCAGTTGTCCATTGGCGGTGGCCTACGCGCTGTTTGAGGTTCACACCTTGCAACCCGCGGCCCAGGCGGTGTTTGGTCAGCGTGTGACGCGTATCGACCATTTGGGCAGTTTTGCCTGTCGCAACGTCTATGGCAGAAGCAGTGGGCGGCTGAGTCAGCATGCGACCGCAAATGCCTTGGACATCGCCGGTTTCCGTCTCGCCGATGGACAGCGGATCAACCTGTTGCGGGACTGGAAAAACGAAGGCGACAAGGGCCGGTTCTTGCGTAAGGTCCGCGACGGAGCCTGCAAGAATTTCAACACGGTATTAGGGCCGGATTACAACGCGGCCCATCAAAACCATTTTCATCTGGATATGGGCGCCTGGCGGGTGTGTCGCTGAGGTAGATATTTTTTGTAGGAGCTGCCGAAGGCTGCGAAGGCGGTGTGTCATGGGAATCGATTCGCAGCTTCCGGCAGCTCCTACAGGGATCGCCTCGAATTGATGGGAATCAAGCCGCCATGCGCAAGTTTTGCAGGATGATCGGGCGTGCCCAGCCCATGTCGTAATTCAGGGCGCGTTGCTGGGCGACCATGGTGTCGTCATCCAGTGGCAGGGCAGGCTTGTCGGCCAGGTCCCATTCGAATTCCGCGATTGGCAAGTGCAGCGGACGCGGCTGAGGGCCCGGGCCTGGAATCACGCTGTCATCGTAAGGATTAAGTACGTTTGGACGAACCCACTCGCTGTCGAACTCCAGATCGCGCTGCTGCGCGATCATCTCGCCAATGCTGAATGGTTCGTTCGGCGCAGGCAGCAGATCCAGTTCGAATTCAGCGATCGGCAGAAACAGCGGCTCGGCAGGAACGCGTGGTACATCTTCAACCGGGCAGGCGCGCTGCTCAACGATCTTGCCCAATGTGCGGGCACCGGCAACAGGCTCACCCGTGGCAACATCAGTGGCAACGCTGGCTGGATCAATGGGTTCAGCCGGTGTATCGCGTAGTTGTTCAGCCATCACACGGGCAAACGCATCCGACCAGATCTGGGTAACACCGCCCAGAGCCTGACTGTTGCGCAGGGTAAAATCACCTGCGTGCGTTAGATAACCTATGGATGATTGCTGAATGTCTGACATATCGATCGTTACACGTCGTAGGTCTGGCAGAATGCCTGATACTTCTTTATCGGCAGGTTTTGCCGATCATTAACACTTTTTGAGCGTGTGGACACAATGAGTGAGCAACAAGCGGGCAGTCGCATCCGGGTCGAAGCCCTTGGTAGCCCCTCTGGCAGCCAGAGTCAGGAGCAGGCCGCGCAGTGGGCGCAACGTCTGGACTTGCCTTTGGAGGACGTTGACGCGGATTTTGCCCTGCAAGTGACTGACGATGGCCTGCAATTGCAGCAGTTGAGTGATGATGCGCCAGGCCCGGTGCGGGTGGATTTCGTCGAGGGGGCGGTGGCCCATCGGCGGCTGTTTGGTGGCGGCAGCGGACAGATGATCGCCAAAGCGGTGGGCATTCAGCCCGGCGTGCGACCTTCGGTGCTGGATGCGACGGCAGGCTTGGGCAAAGATGCGTTCGTTCTGGCGAGCCTTGGCTGCCAGATGAGCCTGATCGAGCGCCAACCGATTATCGCAGCGCTGCTGGAAGATGGCCTGAACCGTGGACGACAGGATAGGGAAGTGGGTTCGATCATCAGCCAGATGCGCTTGTTGACCGGCAACTCCATCGAGCTGATTCGGGGCTGGGAAGGCGAGCCGCCGCAAGTGATCTATCTGGACCCGATGTTCCCGCATCGGGAAAAAACGGCGCTGGTGAAGAAGGAAATGCGCCTGTTCCGGCCATTGGTGGGCGACGACATGGACGCGCCCGCGCTGCTGGAAGCGGCACTGGCATTGGCTACCCATCGCGTAGTGGTCAAACGCCCGCGCAAGGCCCCATGCATCGAAGGCCCCAAGCCGGGTTATGCGCTGGATGGCAAATCCAGCCGCTATGACATCTATCCGAAGAAGGCGTTGAAGTCGGTGTGATTAATTGGCTTGCACCGCTCCCACAGGAACCACTGATGACGTGGGACCGGCTTTAGCCGGGAAGAGGCCAGTACATTCAGTACATCTTTATCGTCATGAATGCCGCCTTCCCGGCTAAAGCCGGTCCCACGTCAGATTGCAGGCGAACATAGAATCTTCCACAGAGACTAGTGCATCCATCAGACCCTATACGCCCGTATAAACAACTCCACCACGTCCTGCACATGCGCTTCTGCGCTGGCTTCATCCGGCCGTTCGCCGCAACCCACCAGCAGGCGGAAATTGCACACGCCTTTGATCAGGCTGAGAAAGTGCTCGGCAGCAGTTCTGGGGGATTCAAACTTCAGTTGCCCGCTATGCTCCAGGCGTCTCAGCAAACGCTCGGTTTCCTGAAGAATCCGCTGCGGTCCGGCTGCGAAAAATATCTGCGACAGCTTCGGATCCTGAGTACCCAGCGTCACCATCAACCGATGCAACTCCAGGGATTCAGGACTGTTGATCAGCACCTGAAAGCCCCGCGCAACACTCAGCAACAAGGTTTTTGCCGGCAAGTCGCGGTTCAATTCAACGAACAATTCCGGCAACTGTTCTTCGCAACGCGCCACTACTGCCGCAGTGAACAGCGTCTCCTTGTCGTTGAAGTGGCTGTACACCGTGAGCTTCGAAACCCCGGCCTCTGCGGCAACGGTATCCATGCTGGTGCTGGCGTAGCCATTGCGCACGAATAACTCTTTTGCGGCATCGAGAATGGCCTGGCGCTTGGCTTGATCTTTCGGTCGGCCGGGCCCCGGATTGCCCTGAGCGCTGGTGTAAGGGCTGCTTTGAGAATCGTCAGGCATGTTCGTTTAATAATGTACTGGTGAGTTTGGTAATTTTTAATATACTCGTCAGTACAATTATTCCAAGCTTCTTTTGCGAAGGGCTTCACCATGTCGCGCAAACTTCTGTGCCTCGTCCTGCCTCTGGGTCTGATGTCGTTGCTGTCTGGCTGTGGCCAGGACGCAACTGCACCGACCACGATTCGTCCCGCCATGGTTATTCAGCCATCGCCATCTGCGCAGTCCATGGACAGCTATCCCGGTGAAGTCCGCGCCCGCTTTGAGCCTGATCTGGCATTCCGGATCGGTGGCAAGGTCAGCAAACGCCTGGTGGAAGAGGGGCAACGGGTCAAGGCCAATCAGCCATTGGCCGAACTGGATGCCCAGGACGTGCGCCTGCAACTGGATGCCACGCGCGCGCAGGTCGCCGCGGCTGAGGCCAATTTGCAACTGGTGCGCTCCGAGCGTGACCGTTACAAGACTCTGATGGATCGGCAGATGGTCAGCCGTTCGCAATACGACAACGCCGAAAACCTCTATCGCTCCGGTGAGGCTCGCCTCAAACAGATCAAGGCCGAGCTGACCGTTGCCGACAATCAGACCAGCTACGCCGTGCTGCGCGCGCCTCAGGATGGTGTCGTGGCCAAGCGTCTTGTGGAAGTCGGTCAGGTCGTCGCTGCCGGGCAAACGGTCTTTACTCTCGCTGCTGATGGTGAGCGGGAAGTGCTGATCAGCCTGCCGGAGCAGAACTTTGCCCGCTTCAAGACGGGGCAGCCCGTCACCGTCGAGTTATGGACCCAGCGTGAACAACGCTTCCCCGGTCGCATTCGAGAGCTGTCCCCGGCGGCTGACCCGCGTTCGCGTACCTTCGCCGCACGTGTTGCATTTGCCAGCGGCAAGGTGCCTGCCGAGTTGGGCCAGAGTGCGCGGGTGTTCATTGAGACTGAGCACGCCGTGCCACTGGCGGTGCCGCTCTCGGCGGTGACGTCGGAAAATGGCATCAATTACGTCTGGCGAGTCGCGGCCGACAGCACCCTCAAGCGCGTTAATGTCCGGCTCGGGCCTTATGGTCAGGAATCGGTGCCGGTGCTTGAAGGACTGGCCGCCAGTGACTGGATCGTTGCCGCTGGTGTGCATGTGTTGCATGAAGGTGAGCAGGTGCGCCCTGTGGATCGTGAAAACCGTGCGGTCAAACTAGCAGCGAAGGAGTAAGCACGGATGCGATTCAATCTCTCCGAATGGGCACTGCGCAATCGGCAAATCGTCCTGTACCTGATGATCGTCCTGGCAGTCGTTGGCGCGCTGTCCTACACCAAGCTGGGACAGAGCGAAGACCCGCCATTCACCTTCAAAGCCATGGTGATTCGTACGCTGTGGCCCGGCGCCAGCGCTGAAGAGGTGGCGCGGCAAGTCACCGATCGCATCGAAAAGAAACTTATGGAAACCGGCGAGTACGACCGTATCGTCTCGTTCTCGCGACCGGGGGAATCCCAGGTCACGTTCATCGCCCGTGACTCGATCTTTTCCTCGTATCTGCCGGAGCTGTTCTATCAGATCCGCAAGAAGGTCGGCGACATTCGTCAGAACCTGCCGCCGGGAGTGCAAGGCCCGTTTTTCAATGATGAGTTCGGTACCACCTTCGGGAATATCTACGCGCTGTCCGGGAAGGGCTTCGACTATGCCGTGCTCAAGGATTATGCCGACCGCATCCAGCTTCAACTGCAACGCATCAACGACGTGGGCAAGGTCGAACTGATCGGCTTGCAGGACGAGAAGATCTGGATCGAGCTGTCCAACGTCAAGCTCGCCACCCTGGGGCTGCCGTTACAAGCCGTGCAGCAGGCGCTTGAGGCGCAGAACGCGGTCTCGGCCACCAGTTTCTTTGAAACCCCGAGCGAGCGTATTCAACTGCGCGTCAGCGGCCGCTTCCAGACGGTCGACGAGATCCGCGAATTCCCGATTCGCGTGGGTGATCGCACGCTGCGTATCCGTGATCTGGCCGAGGTGCATCGCGGCTTCAATGACCCGCCTGCGCCGCGCATGCGATTCATGGGCGAAGAGGCGATTGGTCTGGCGGTGGCGATGAAGCCGGGCGGCGATATTCTGGTGCTGGGCAAGGCGCTTGAGGGCGAGTTCGCCCGCCTGCAGAAAAACTTGCCGGCCGGGATGGAGCTGCGCAAAGTCTCCGATCAACCTGCTGCGGTGAAAACCGGGGTCGGTGAGTTCGTCCAGGTATTGGCTGAAGCGCTGGCGATTGTGTTGCTGGTGAGCTTCTTCTCGCTGGGCATGCGCACCGGCATGGTGGTCGCATTGGCGATCCCGCTGGTATTGGCCATGACTTTTGCCTGCATGTACTACCTGGGCATCGGCCTGCACAAGATTTCCCTCGGTGCGCTGGTGCTGGCGCTGGGTCTGCTGGTGGACGACGCGATCATCGCCGTGGAAATGATGGCGATCAAAATGGAGCAGGGCTACGACCGGCTGCGTGCCGCCAGCTTCGCCTGGACCAGCACCGCGTTCCCGATGCTGACCGGCACGCTGATCACCGCTGCTGGCTTCTTGCCGATTGCTACGGCGCAGTCGAGCACAGGCGAATACACTCGATCGATCTTTCAGGTGGTGACCATCGCGCTGCTGGCGTCATGGGTCGCTGCCGTGGTGTTCGTGCCGTATCTGGGCGAGCGGCTGTTGCCTGATCTGGCGAAGATTCACGCTAAAAAACATGGCTCAGGGCCTGATGCAGTCGATCCTCACGGGACGCCGTTCTACCAGCGGGTGCGGGCAATGGTGGGCTGGTGCGTGCGCTGGCGCAAAACAGTGATTGTCGCCACGGTGGCGCTGTTCGTCTTGTCGGTGCTGATGTTCAAGTTTGTCCCCCAGCAGTTCTTCCCGGCGTCTGGTCGGCTTGAACTGATGGTGGATTTGAAGCTGACTGAAGGCGCCTCCCTCAACAGCACGGCCGAACAGGTCAAGCGCCTGGAGCAGATGCTCAAGGATCATCCGGGGATCGACAATTACGTGTCCTATGTCGGGACCGGTTCACCGCGTTTCTATCTGCCCCTTGATCAACAACTGCCCGCAACCAGCTTTGCCCAGTTTGTGGTGTTGGCCAAAAGTATCGAAGAGCGCGAAGCCTTGCGGACCTGGCTTATCAGCAGCCTCAATGAACAATTCCCGACCTTGCGCTCACGGGTTACACGGCTGGAAAACGGCCCGCCTGTAGGCTACCCGGTGCAGTTCCGGGTCAGTGGTGAGCATATCGACGAGGTCCGTGAGTTAGCTCGCAAGGTCGCGGCCAGGGTGCGGGAAAATCCTCACGTTGCCAACGTCCATCTGGACTGGGAAGAGCCGAGCAAAGTGGTGTTCCTCAATCTGGATCAGGACCGTGCGCGCGCCTTGGGCGTGACCACGGCCGAACTGTCGAGATTCCTCCAGCGTTCGCTGACCGGTTCCAGCGTCAGCCAATACCGCGAAGACGATGAACTGATCGAAATCCTTCTGCGGGGCACGCCTGATGAGCGGCAGCAACTGGGGGCACTGGCGAGTCTGGCGGTGCCGACTGAAAACGGTACCAGCGTTGCGCTGTCACAGGTGGCGACACTTGAATACGGTTTCGAAGAGGGCGTGATCTGGCACCGTAATCGACTGCCCAACGTGACAGTCCGTGCGGATATTTACGGCAAGGAACAGCCTGCGACGCTAGTGCAGCAAATCCTGCCGACGCTGGCGGATGTGCGTAACGAACTGCCGGATGGTTATCTGCTGGAAGTCGGCGGAACCGTGGAAGACGCCGCCCGCGGGCAGAATTCGGTGAAGGCGGGCGTGCCGCTGTTTATCGTGGTGGTGCTGACCTTGCTGATGCTGCAACTGCGCAGCTTCTCCCGGATGCTGATGGTGTTCCTGACCGCACCGTTGGGATTGATCGGCGTGACGCTGTTCCTGCTGGTGTTCAATCAGCCATTCGGGTTCGTTGCCATGTTGGGCACCATCGCCTTGTCGGGGATGATCATGCGCAACTCGGTGATCCTGGTGGACCAGATTGAGCAGGATATTGCGGGAGGACTTGATCAGTGGTCGGCGATTATCGAAGCGACCGTGCGGCGTTTCCGGCCCATCGTCCTGACCGCACTGGCGGCGGTGCTGGCGATGATTCCGCTGTCACGCAGCGTCTTCTTCGGGCCGATGGCCGTGGCGATCATGGGGGGATTGATTGTCGCGACAGCATTGACGCTGCTGTTCCTGCCAGCGCTGTATGCGGCGTGGTTCAGGGTGAAGAAGGTGGAGTGAATTGCTCGCTCTCACAGGAAACACTGATGGCGTGGGACCGGCTTTAGCCGGGAAGGCTGTCTGTCAGATGCTACATATGCAGCGTCTGTCCTGGCTTCTTCCCGGCTAAAGCCGGTCCCACGTCACCATCTCAGCTTACAGGCCAATAGAATCCCCACAGGGATAGCATTTCAAATCAAGTATCTGTTTGGCGCGTTACAAAGCCCCAAACACCTTCTTGGCCAGGCTCGTCGCTGCCGCTGCGGGGTTGGCGCGGATGCTTTCTTCCTGCTTGGCGATCATTTCGAACAAGCCGTTCAATGCCTGTTCGGTCACGTAACCTTCGATGTTCGAGCTCTTGGCATCAAGCACACCCAGCGTTGCTGCCTGACCCGCGAAAGCGTTGTACTTCTGCGCCAGGCCCACTTTGTCGGTGGCCTGCTTGACGATAGGCAGGAATTTGGCGCGGATCTGCTCGCGGCTGCTGCTGTTCAGGTACTGAGTGGCTGAATCCTTGCCACCGCTGAGGATGCCTTTGGCGTCCGCCACGCTCATCTTTTTCACAGCATCCACCAGCAACGCCTGGGCCTGTGGAACGGCCGCTTCAGCGGCCTGGTTCATGCTGGTTTCCAGCTGGTCAACCTGGTCGCCCATGCCGAACTGCTTCATCTTCTTTGCGACTTTGCCCAGTTTGCCCGGCAGTTCGATGCGCACTTCCTCGTTGTTGCTGAAACCACCGGGTTTACCCAACTGCTTGACGGCGATCTGTGCCCCTTGGGTCAAGGCATCTTTCAGGCCGCCCGTAGCATCCGATTGCGAGAGATCGTTCAGTGACACGGCAAATACGCTGCTCGACAGCATCAGGCCCGCGCACAGGCTGGCAAACGTAAAGGGGAGACGGAACATGAGGGCATCCTTTTCTTTGAATTGGTTCGGAGACCGCGCCGAGCTGAACCTCGACGCGGTAATGCATAGAGCCTATCAGGAACTCAGTCTGGCTGGCTGCGCGGAATTCCCACGATCAGCGACTTTCCTCAACCTGCTCAGGTTCGCCAGGCTCCTCTGTTTGATGCAGCGCTACCTGACGAATCGACAGCCGGATTTCCGCAGGCAGCACGCGCTTGGCCGCACCTTCCGCCAGTTCACCCAGCAGCGGGTGATGGCTGAGTTTGCCGGCCGGATCCTTGCGCAGCACGCCCAGATCCAGCAGCGTCTGAATGAAATGCCGGAACAGGCTCTTGTCGAAAAACTCCGGCGCGTTCAGGCCGTGGAGAATGGATAGCCGCTGGGCCATCACCGTACACAGGTCTTCCAGCTCTTCGGCGCTGAGGGTCTTCTGCCCACTGTTGAGCAGCAAGGCGATGGCCATGTAGAAGCGCTGCAGGGTCTGAGCGATGGCCCGCGACAACAGGGTCAGTAGCACGAACTCTCGAGAGCTTGGCGCGGGGCGCAGGTAAACATTGTTTTCAAAGCGCAGCAGGCCTTGTTCGACGAAGGCTTGCAGCCATTGATCCACCACCTCGTCCAGCTCGTTCACCGGCCAGCGAATGAACAGCTCCGACTGCAGATACGGATACAGCGCCCGGGTGTAGCGCAGGATCTGCTCGCGGCTCATGCGCGACGAACTCTGGAAGAAACTGGCCAGCAGCGAGGGCAGGGCAAAGATGTGCAGAACGTTGTTGCGGTAGTAGGTCATCAATACCGCGTTCTGTTCGTCCAGATACAGGATTTTGCCCAAGGCATCCTTCTGTTCCGAAAGCAGGTTCATGTCTTTCACATGTTCAATCAATGCTCGGCCGTCGCCTTCCGGCAAGGTGGTGTGCGGCGAGTAAGGCACGCGGCGTAACAGGGTCAGGTACAGATCCAGCACCCGCTCCATGGCCTGATCGTCCAGCGCCAGTTTCTGAGTGGAGAGCAATGCCAGTGCCACCAGATTGACCGGATTGATCGCAGCGGCCTCGTTCAAGTGCTGAGCCACGCGTTCACCCAGGCGATTTGTGGTTTCGTTCAGCCAGTCCGGTTTGAACTGCGGGCCCAACTGCTGCTCGCGCCAGTCCGGTTGTTCGC
Source organism: Pseudomonas folii (assembly GCF_014357575.1). Lineage (GTDB taxonomy): Bacteria > Pseudomonadota > Gammaproteobacteria > Pseudomonadales > Pseudomonadaceae > Aquipseudomonas > Aquipseudomonas folii. The sequence continues at coordinate 25,797 of NZ_JACONW010000046.1, forward strand.
TGTCGAGGAATTCAGCCAGCTTGATCGGTTCACCGAAGTTCACCGAGACCTGACCGAAGCGCTGCTTGAGCGCACCGATGACCTTGAAGATGTCGAAGATCGACTCTTTCTTTTTCGTTGCGCCGCGCAGCTCGCCCAGGTAAGTGCGACCTTCCAGTACACGCTCGTAACCGATGTACACCGGCACAAACACAATCGGCATCCGCGAGTTACGCAGAAAGCTGCGCAGGGTAATTGCCAGCATGCCTGTCTTGGGCTGCAGCATGCGTCCGGTCCTCGAGCGTCCGCCTTCGACGAAGTACTCCACCGGAAAACCCTTGGTGAACAGCGTGTGCAGGTACTCGTTGAAAACCGAGGTGTACAGCGGATTGCCTTTGAACGTGCGGCGCATGAAAAAAGCCCCGCCACGACGCAGCAGACCGCCAATCACCGGCATGTTCAGGTTGATGCCCGCCGCGATGTGCGGTGGCGTCAGACCGTTGCGGAACAGCAGATAGGACAGCAGCAGATAATCGATGTGGCTGCGATGGCACGGCACGTAAATGACCTCGTGACCCTGAGCAACTTCCTTCACGCCTTCGATATGGCTGACTTTGATGCCGTCGTAAATCTTGTTCCAGAACCAGCTCAGGATCACTTCCAGGAAGCGGATTGCTGAATAGGTGTAGTCCGAGGCGATCTCGTTGGCATAGCGCAGCGCCTGTTCCCGGGCTTTGGCTTCGGGGATTTTTTCCCTTTCGGCTTCTTCGAGAATGGCCTGTTTGACCAAGGGTTCGTCGAGCAGACCATTGACCAGATTGCGTCGGTGCGACACGTCGGGGCCGATGACGGCGGTCTTCAGGTTGCGGAAGTGCGTACGCAGCAGGCGCTGGGCCATACGCAGGGTCAGCTCATAGCCCTTGTTTTCATTGACCAGATCGCGCATGTGGATCGGCGCAGAGAACTGCACCCGCGTCTTGCGGCCCAGAATCAGAATGCTGACGAAACGTCGCAGACGACCGGTGACGGCCCAGCTGTCAGCAAACAATAATTTCCAGGCGCTTGATTCACGATCCGGCGACTGGCCCCAGAACACGCTGACCGGGATGATTTGCGCGTCCTCTGTCGCGTTCTGACTGACGGCGCTGACCAGTCGCTCAAGCGTCGGCGGCGCGCCGCGTTTGTCCTGGCGGCCCAACCAGTCTGGTGACGGCGTGAGGTAGAAGTACGCAGCCGGCTCAATCAGTTCACCCACCGATACCGGCAGGATAGGCCGCGGCAGTCCGGCTTTGCGGCATTCGGTATCGATCACCGCCAGATCGCTCATGGACGGCGACTGCAACGCGTAAAACACCGGGCGACTGCGATCCAGATTGAGCGTGAACGACGACTGATTGATGGTCTCGGAACGAACCCAGAGATAGAGCAGGCGGCGCAAGGTGCCGAATACAAGGCGGCGGAACGGTGATCGGGTCATACGGCATCTGCGAAAAGTGGGCGGTGCCCGCGAGGACGCTAGTGTGCCGTATCCGCGATGTATCGGCAAAAGAGCTATTGATCCCTGTGGGAGCCGGGCTTGCCCGCGATGGAGCTGGACGCAATGGGCCTGATAGTTGCAGTGGCCTTATCGCGGGCAAGCCTCGCTCCCACAGACTTTGCGCCACTCCAGATATTTGCGCGATGCCGCCCGTAAGCTTGCGGGCGAACATAGAATCGCCCACAGGAAAGAATGCTTTACGCCGTCTTCCAGGTAATCTCTTCCTCGCCATCAGCGCTGATACGAATCCAGCGATCAGCGGTTTCGTCGCTTTCCTCTTCAACCCAGGTGCCAGGGGCGCAGCGTACTTCTACGTTCAGGGCAGCGAATGCCGCGCGGGCGCAGGCGATGTCGTCTTCCCATGGCGTGTTGTCACCGTCCAGATGCAGGCTGTTCCATTTACCTACAGCCTTGGGCAGCCAGGTCACCGGGACGCTGCCCGCCTTGCACTTCCACGTCTGGCCTTTCTGTACCCAGTCGGTGCAAGGGCCGACCGCAATACTCAGCCACCCGGCAATAGCCTTGTGATCAACGTCGGTGTCCTTCAGGTAAATCTCGATATCGGGTTGGCGCATGGATGCCTCGTTATTAATTGAAAAAATCCATTCGCGGATTCAGTCGGATGCCCGCTAACAGGCATCTTCGTTGGTTGTTATTGCAATACGAAATAATCGTAGCGCATGGAAACGGTGACCTCGAAAGGTTCGGCCTGCTCAATGACATCCGCACGACGTTCTGCGCTGGCTCGCCAGCCGTGGGGCGTCATGGCCAGCAGGTTGGCGCGGGCCTGACCGTCAACAAGGCTCAGCTTGAAACGCAGGGTTTCGCTATGAGCCAGCGACATGCCTTCCGGCACCAAAGCCAGATGTTTGTCGTCGGCATAGTCCCGCACTTCGTCATAGAGCCGCTCGCGCAGTTCCATCAAGTGCTCGCTGGTCGGGCCGACCCGCATCAACCCGCCACCCGGCGTCAGCAGGCGCTTGGCCTCGTTCCAGTCCAGAGGGCTGAACACGCTGGCCAGAAACTGGCAGCTGGCGTCCGGCAGTGGCACGCGAGCCATGCTGGCGATCAACCATGTCAATTTCGGATTACGGCGGCAGGCGCGTTTGACCGCTTCGCGGGAGATGTCCAGCGCATAACCATCGGCGTCCGGCAGAGCTTCGGCGATTTGCGCGGTGTAATAACCCTCGCCACAACCGATGTCCAGCCAGCGCGCCGGAGCACGTTCGGCAGCCAGCTCCGCCAGACGCCTGGCCACCGGCGCGTAGTGACCGGCGTTAAGGAAGTCCCGGCGAGCCTCGACCATGGCTTGATTGTCACCAGGGTCGCGGCTGTTCTTGTGCTGCACCGGCAACAGGTTCAGATAACCCTGACGGGCGCGGTCGAAGCGGTGGTTGGCCGGGCAGGCCACGCCGTTGTCCACCGCAGTCAGCGGTGCGGAGCAGATCGGGCAGGTCAGCATCAGGCGAGCAACTTGACCAGAGTCTGGTAGTAAATCTCGGTCAGCACGTCGAGGTCGCTGGCCAGAATGCGCTCGTTGACCTGGTGAATCGTTGCGTTGACCGGGCCCAGCTCTACCACCTGCGTACCCAAGGTGGCGATGAATCGTCCGTCGGAGGTGCCGCCGCTGGTGGAAGCTTTGGTCTCACGGCCAGTGACGGCCTTGATGCTGGCCGAAACCGCATCGAGCAAATCGCCCGGCTCGGTGAGGAACGGCAGGCCGGACAACGCCCAGTCCACATGCCAGTCCAGGCCATGCTTGTCGAGGATGGTCGATACCCGCTGTTGCAAGCCCTCGACGGTGGATTCGGTAGAGAAGCGGAAGTTGAACACCGCTACCAGATCACCGGGGATCACGTTGGTCGCGCCCGTGCCGGAGTTCAGGTTGGAAATCTGGAAGCTGGTCGGCGGGAAGAAATCATTGCCTTCGTCCCAATGTTCGGCGGCGAGTTCTGCCAGAGCCGGAGCCGCCAGATGAATCGGGTTGCGCGCCAGATGTGGATACGCCACATGACCCTGCTTGCCGCGTACGGTCAGCGTCGCGCCAAGGGAGCCGCGACGGCCGTTCTTGACCACATCGCCCACCAGCGTGGTACTCGAAGGCTCGCCCACGATGCACCAGTCCAGCCGCTCGTTGCGCTCACGCAACCGCTCAACCACGGCCTTGGTGCCATGATGCGCCGGACCTTCTTCGTCGCTGGTGATCAGGAAAGTGACTTTGCCTTTGTGGTCAGGGTGATCAGCGACGAAACGCTCGGCAGCCACTACCATTGCGGCCAGACTGCCCTTCATATCGGCTGCGCCCCGCCCGCACAGCATGCCTTCTGCATCGATCAGCGCATCGAACGGATCGTTTTGCCAGGCTTGCACCGGGCCGGTCGGCACCACATCGGTGTGACCAGCAAAGCACAGCACCGGACCTTCGTTGTTGCCATGGCTGGCCCAGAAATTATCCACGTCCTCGATACGCATCGGCTCCAGCTTGAAGCCTGCGTCGCCAAGGCGCTGCATCATTACAGCCTGACAATCGGCATCAATGGGCGTGACCGAGGGACGACGGATCAGGTCGCAGGCAAGTTGCAGCGTAGGCGAAAGGTCGGCTGGGGCCGTCATGTACAAAACTCCGGTTGATAGCGCGGTGGACCTGTAGGAGCTGCCGCAGGCTACGAATTGCGATGCGTCAGGCTTATCACCTTCGCAGCTCTCGGCAGCTCCTGCAGATCGTATAAGGGCGCGAAAAAGGCGCCTATCTTAAAGCAAAACGGGGAGGGGAGGCCGCCGTTTAGTGATGTGCGGATTTAACCTGCCCACCGCCGGGTGGATTGGCCCTCGAAGGTCTGATAATCAAGCACCTCGGTCAGAATCAGAAGTGTCCACGATGACTAATCGTTGATGGTGGCGGGATGAGCCAATCCATCCAAGGTGGCGTTCATTAATCCACGGCTGGCGTCAATCAGGTGGGCGAGAACTTGGTTGATTGAGCGACATGTTTGGATATTGGCATCTACGGTTTCGTTGCAAAGAGTGCTGGCGCTGTCTAGGTTTAGCGCGATTTGCTCAAGGGCTTCTCGGAAAGGGATGCCAGGCTGCACTGAGAAGAGCGGTGCACCGGACAAGGTGGTTCCGAATTGAACCGAAGTGGTTACAGTTGAGGTTTTGTTAGTCATTCGAGCGTTTCCTTTAAGAGTGAACGCCAAAAAATTCGCCGTCAAACGAATAGGGTGGCGGCGGTGCAAGGGTTGACGGACCGGTCAAAAGATAAACCCGGCGCACCCTAGGGTGCCCCTGGCACAGCCGCCATAAAGCTGTAAGCCGAACACTAGCGTGCACGACAACAGCGCCAGCATCTGCGCTCATCTTTTAAGTTCGGAGGCCGTCAAACCTCATCACGAATTGATCGTGACGCGGCGAGAATAGGGGCTGTTTTTCTCGTGGTCAACTACCTAGTGCTCAAATAAAAGGGTCGCGATGTTTCTGATAGTTATTTAGGAATAGTCTGGCATATTTTATTAATTGTGCGGTGCATACTGGCCGCCTATCATTTCAACAAAGTAAAAGCTTGCCAGATTTCCTACAGTCGTTTCCGTTGAGCTTGCCCCCTCGGTACTGAGCTGGCGTCGGAAGGTGGAGGCGGAGTTGTCGGAGCTTTCTTTGTTGGTGTGTGCGCCATTTTTAGTCTGTGTTAACTAACTTCATTATCATGTGTGGGCTTTTCCTTGAGTTTATTAATATTATTTGCGCCAGTAAAAATATTGCTTCAGCATTCAGAGGATGAGTGGGCAAGTATTTTAGGTCGTGATTTTCTGGTCTACAGCGACATGGATGGAAAAGAACTTCTGCTGGAAAAGTTTCCTACTCTGTACTCCTCATTTCGGCTTTACGAAAATTTCAGTGAATCAGCTATTGTCGAGCTAGAGGCATTGGCTGCTGCGAAAAAATTTGGAGCCAGGGCCGTTATTGCTTTAGCTGAAGTCGATTTATTAAGAGTCGCTAGGATCAAGGATCGATTGCACGGCTCGATGACGCGTTATGAAGAGTCAACCTTGCTTTATCGAGACAAGTTTTTAATGAAGCAACGATTGGCCCAGCATGGTATCGCAATCAATCCTATGTCAATAGTGTCCTCAGCATGCGATGTACAAGACTTTGTCGAACGATATGGCTATCCCATTGTTGTTAAGCCGCGGGACGGTCGAGGCTCTGGAGGCGTATGTGTGCTACACAACAACATTGAGCTGCACGAGTATCTACAGAATCAGAATGGCACTACTTTTCTTAATCTCATGGTTGAAAAGTATATTAATGCGCCCTTGTTGAATGTCAATGGTCTCTATGTCAATGGGCGGCCGATAATAATTTCGCCCGTTCGCTCTACTGTTACCTGTCTAGATTTTATGGCTGGCCAGAGTCTTGGTTTTCAAATGCTGTCCCTGCACAACCCGCTACACAAGCGCTGTGTGGAGTTGACAAGGCGTATTGTCGAACATGCGCTTCCACCCCTTGGCACAATGATGTTCCATCTGGAAGTCTTTATTGATGGCGATGAAATAGTTGTCTGTGAAATTGCGTGTCGTCTTGGCGGGTGTAGTGTCAATCAGGAGTTGACTGAAGCTTTTGGTATCAATCCCCGGTTTACTCTGATTGATGCTGAAATGGGAGGTGAATCTTTATTGCTGAAAGAAATTACTCAGCCCCTACGTCTGTTAGGTCAGCTTAACATTCCTCCCTCCAGCGGAACGTTAATAGATTTTCCTGAGCGCGTTGAATTGCCATTCATTCGTTATTGCTCGCTAACCGCTAGAAAAGGGGCGGACTATACAGGGATGAAGTTTACCAATGGAGAGATTGTATCCGCTATCGTTGAAGGGGATAGCGAGGAACAGGTGACTGCTCATTTGTCTCTGGTAGATAAGTGGGTCAGGGACAAAAGTGTTTGGGAGTAAGTTTTGTCCTCGTTCAGGGTGGCAGCACTGCAGAGTACGTAGATCTGTAGCGGTCCGGAGGATTTAGTCATGGGTCTGTCTGGCTGAGCGTAGTGGGATTTGCGGTTAGGTAGCACGCTTAAGGTGGGGATGGATAATGGGTGAAGGGAATGGTTAAAGTAGCTGTAGTAGGGCTGGGGTATAGCGGTGCGATTGTCGTTGAACGATTAAAGCATCTTGCGTCAGATATTTCGATTGATATTTATGAAAGTTCAACTAGTGCTGGGGCTGGGCAAGCCTATCAAAAAGACCTTTTTAGAAATTTAGTTAACCGCCCTGCTGGTTTAATGTATCTGCGCGAGCGCGGCGACTTTCAGCGGTGGTTAGATGAGTACGGTGTGAGGAAGCTTGGAGATTATCAACCGAGGTCCCTGTTTGGGAGCTTTGTCGAGGAGGCGTTAACACTGTCTTTACAGGAATATTCGGTAATCAACTCTTATCGAGAGAGCGTCGTTGATGTCGTGGGATATCACGAAAAATACTCTCTTGTCACATGCGTTGGGCGGCGTCATGGTTATGATGCTGTTGTGCTTGCGACCGGTAATCCAGAGCCAGAAGATGTTTATAGATTACAAGGAAATCCTGGGTATATTAATAATCCATATCCTACGACAAAGCTTGCTGATGTTCGCTCCCTTGATATAGGTGTGTTGGGGAGTCAGTTGTCAGCTATCGATGCAGCACTTGGTTTGCTGGAGAGGAATCCTCAGTGTCGCGTGACTATGCTGACCCGTAACAGTAAAATTCCCAACTATAGCGAGCGTTATTTTCCCCGTCCTTTAAAAGTGCTAAGTGAGCATAACGTTGAGCAGCGACTGAAGTTAAGCTGCTCAGGTCTCAAGACAGTACAGCTTATGTTTGATGAGGAGTTTGAATCGCAAAATATTGACGTGAATATTCAGAGCCTAATGCGTGATTGTCGTCAGGTATCAGTTGCGAGAGAGGATATTTACTCTGTACTTTCCTCCACTAACTTAATTGTTCCCGCAATCTGGAACTCATTGTCCGGACGAGAGAAGCGAATTTTTGCTCGTCGCTACAAAGGCGCTTGGCGCCAACTTCGAGTACCTATTCCAGCGGAGAACTGGGAAAAACTACAAAGCCACTTACGTTCTGGGCGGTTAGAGTGTCGTGTAGGCTTGAAAAATATTAGCTTTAAAGAAGGTGTCTTCCTAGCGAAAGGGCGAGATTTTGAACAAGGCTTTTCTGTAATGCTTAATGCTACAGGTGTGGGCGATGCCGTATCGGGATTGCTTTACCAAAATCTCGCCTTGGCGGGTATGTGCGTCAAGCATGCATATGGCGGGATTAACGTAAATTATAGTGACTGTCGATTGATCGGTGAACACGGGGATTCTAATATTTTTGCTATGGGTGCTCCCACCTCAGGTGTGTTCTATTCAGTTAGCAATATCGATGTTCTTCAGATGCAGGCGGAAAGCATTTGCAACAGTATCCGGGCAATCGCGTGTAAATGATGAAAACTATATTGCTGTTGTCGATCGCTGCCGTAGCGGGATTGTTATTAGAGTTCTGTGGCTTTCCGCAAGGTATCCTTATTGGCTCACTGCTTGCCTCCGCACTGGCGTTTAGCAAACTTCGCGTCACTCTCTCGCTGCGTTTTGGCCTTGGATATGTGCAAATTGTATTAGGAATTTCGACTGGCTTGGTGTTCGCTTCCTGGGGAGGGCAAGAAGCTTTTTTTATGCTGCCCAGTTTGTTTTTTCTACTGCTATGCCTGATTTTGCAGGTGGCAGTGTCTGGATGCTGGCTGCTCAAGGTTGAACGCTGGACGCTGAAAGACTCTCTTTTAGCAGTGTATCCGGGGGCTCTTGCTGCTGTTTTTGATTTGTTAGAGTCAGCGAAAGCTTCAAATAAGGTGATGGTCGTGCACGTGATCCGCCTCTTGACGATCACTGTGCTGGTCAGTCTTTGCATTCCGGGTGATGCGAGCATCGTGAAGGCCCATGGTCGTCCTCTTGATTTGGAGATCGCTCTGATTTTGCTTTCTCTGACCATTTTGAGTCTGTTGCTTGGCCGTTTGCTCATGGGTTTTGGTGTGCCTGCGCCGTTTATGCTTATGGCAATCATCACGACGGGCATAAGTATCAAGCTGGGCTACCTCCATGGGTTCAAAATGCCGCAATGGAGTTTGGATTTAGCTGCAGTCATTCTAGGGGTTTTGATCGGATCGAAATTCAAGGACATTAATTTCTCGGATATCGTTAGCCACGGACGCGCTGGGTTTTTGTCCGTAGCTCTTATGTTGCTAGTTGCAGCAGTATTCGCTAGTTCGGTCGGCTGGATTTTGGAAAGCGATCCTTTCTCGCTGTGGTTGGCCTATATGCCCGGTGCTATTGAGACCATCGCCATAGTCGCGTTCAGCAGTGGGCTGAATATTGTATTTATCCTTTCCCATCATTTGGTGCGAATGATCCTCCTGCACTTCGCGCCAGCGTTGATCGTCCGGCTACGTCGCTAATGTCTAGGTCCGGAAATCATCAAACTGCCCCTTCAGTACACTTTCTGACCAATCACCCACCTTCAGGATGCCCTAACTTCACCAAAGCCCTATAATGCGCGCCGGTTTTTGGGGTATTGGTCATGAGTTCAGAAGATCCGCGTTTTGCAGGTATCGCCCGTTTGTACGGCATCGAAGGTCTGGAGCGGCTGCGGGCTGCCCATATTGCTGTGGTCGGTATCGGCGGTGTCGGTTCCTGGGCGGCCGAAGCCATGGCGCGTTCTGGGGTGGGCGAGATTTCCCTGTTCGATCTGGACGACGTCTGCGTCAGCAACAGCAACCGTCAGTTGCATGCGCTGGACAGCACCGTTGGCCGCCCGAAAGTTGAAGTGATGGCTGAGCGTCTGCGGGCGATCAATCCTGATTGCATTGTGCACGCCGTGGCTGACTTCGTGACCCGCGATACCATGGCCGAGTACATCACGCCCGATCTGGATTGCGTGCTGGATTGCATTGACGCCGTCAACGCCAAGGCTGCGCTGATTGCCTGGTGCAAGCGTCGCAAGATTCAGATCATCACCACCGGCGGTGCTGGCGGGCAAATTGATCCGACGCTGATTCAGGTCTGCGACCTTAACCGTACCTTCAACGATCCACTGGCTTCAAAAGTACGCTCAACCCTGCGCCGCGACTACGGCTTCTCGCGCACCATGAACCGCCATTACAGCGTGCCATGTGTGTTTTCCACTGAGCAGCTGCGCTATCCCAAGCCGGACGGCAGCATTTGCCTACAGAAGAGTTTTGTCGGGGATGGGGTCAAGCTGGATTGCGCCGGTGGGTTTGGCGCGGTGATGATGGTGACAGCGACCTTCGGTATGGTCGCGGCCACCAAAGCCGTGGACAAGATTGTTGCAGGTGTACGTCGCCCATCGGAGCGGGCCAAACCGGTCTCGGTACCGCCGCCTCAGCCCGCCGCTTCTGTCAGCTGACGCATCCTCTGCAGCACGGCATTCAGACCATTGCTGCGTGAGGGAGACAGCTGACGGCTCAAGCCGAGCTGGTTGAACCAGTCGGGCAAGTCCACTTGCTGGAGTTCCTGCGCCGACAGGCCATTCACCCGAGCCAGCAACAGCGCCACCAGACCACGAATCATCCGCGCATCGCTGGCGGCGCGAAATTGCCATTGGCTGTTCGTCATCTCACCCAATAGCCAGACTTTGCTTTCGCAGCCGTGGACCAGGTTTTCGTCTGACTTTTCATCGTCGTGCAGTGCAGGCAAGCGCTCGCCCCATTGCATGAGCAATCGTGCACGTTGCTCCCAGCCCTGTGGTTGAGCGAAGGTGTCCAGTGCGGTTTGTGCGTCGACGGGCAGGGTCATCGCAATAACTCCAGCGCCTGATCCAGCGCGTTGAAGAAGTGCTGCAAGTCACTGGAGTCGTTATACAGCGCCAGAGAAACCCGTATCGCTCCCGACAGGCCGAGGCTTTTCAGCAATGGCATGGCGCAGTGATGACCTGCCCGCACGGCGATGCCCTGTTCAGTGAGCAGATGCGCGAGGTCGGCGTTGTGTACGCCGTCCACGACGAAGCTGACCAGCGCCAGTTGCGGCTCGCCCAGTACGCGGACTCCGTCCCGCTGACACAAACCCTCGAGCAGCATGGCATGCAGACCTGCTTCATGCTCCAGTACTGCGCGGTGATCGAGGCTCTGCAAATAATCCAGCGTCGCGCCAAGGCCGATCACTCCGGCAATCGGCGGTGTCCCGGCCTCGAAGCCCAGCGGTGCCGGGCGGAATTTCGCCTGATCGTAATCAGTCGTCAGGACCATCTCGCCGCCGAACTGCCAGTGTTGCAGACGCGGCAGCACGTCATTGCGGCCATACAGAATGCCGACGCCTTCCGGGCCGTACAGCTTGTGACTGGAAAACACGTAGAAGTCGCAGCCCAGTGCCTGCACGTCATGTCGACCATGGACGACACCTTGAGCGCCATCGACGACCGTCAGTGCGCCTTGGGCCTTGGCCAGTGCGAGTAATTCCGGCAGTGGCTGCCAGGCACCCAGCACGTTGGACAGTTGGCTCACCGCGAGCAGGCGGGTGCGCTTGCCGATCAGTTGCGCAGCGGCGTTCAGGTCGATCAGCCCCTGTTCATTGAGCGGCAGAATGACCAGCTTCAGATTGCGCCGTTGAGCCAGTTGCTGCCAGGGCAACAGGTTGGCGTGATGTTCCAGCGCGCTGATGGCGATCTCATCACCCGCCACGAACTCATGCTCCAGGCCGTAGGCCAGTAGATTGAGGGCAGAAGTAGCGCCATGGGTAAAAACAATCTGACCTGTCTCACCGGCATTCAGCCAATGAGCGACCTTGCTGCGGCTGTTCTCGAATGCCTGAGTCGCGTGCGTACCCGGCAGATGCTGTGCACGATGCACATTGGCTGCGCCGTTGGCGTAGTAATGGTTCAGAGCGTCGAGCAGGGCTTGAGGTTTCTGGGTGGTCGCGGCATTGTCCAGATAGGTCTGGCCTTGCCGTTGCAGGGCGTCGATGGCTGGGAAGTCATCGCGCCAGGGAGAAGAAAGGGGCATGTACTTTGACTCGGTGAGTCAGGCCCGATCTTGCGATCGGACCTGATGCAGCATCGATCAGTTGTGAGCGTGCAGCGCTTCGTTCAGCTCGATAGCCGACTTGTGGGTTTTGCATTCCACAGCGCCGGTTTCCGAGTTGCGACGGAACAGCAGGTCAGGCTGACCAGCCAGATCACGGGCTTTGACGATTTTGACCAGTTTGTTCTGATCATCCAGCAGCGCAACCTTGGTGCCAGCGGTCACGTACAGACCCGACTCCACGGTGTTGCGGTCGCCCAACGGGATGCCGATACCGGCGTTGGCACCGATCAGGCAGCCTTCGCCGACCTTGATGACGATGTTGCCGCCACCGGACAGGGTGCCCATGGTGGAGCAACCGCCGCCCAGGTCAGAACCCTTGCCAACGAATACGCCAGCAGAGACACGACCTTCGATCATGCCCGGGCCTTCGGTGCCAGCGTTGAAGTTGACGAAACCTTCGTGCATCACGGTAGTGCCTTCGCCGATGTAGGCGCCCAGGCGGATACGCGCGCTGTCGGCGATACGCACGCCGGTCGGCACGACGTAGTCAGTCATTTTCGGGAATTTGTCGACGGAGAAAACTTCCAGCAGCTCACCCTTGAGGCGTGCTTCCAGTTGTCGCGGAGCCAATTCGGTCAAGTCAATGGCGCCCTGGCTGGTCCAGGCAACGTTTGGCAGCAGCGGGAAAATCCCGGCCAGACTCAGGCCATGCGGTTTGACCAGACGATGGGACAGCAGATGCAGCTTGAGGTAAGCCTCAGGGGTGGACGTCAGCGCAGCATCTTCGGCGAGCAGGGTCGCGACCAATGGCTTGTGGCTCTCAGCCAGACGGGTCAGCAATGCAGCCTGACCAGCGTCAACGGACTTGAGGGCTTCAGCCAGCTTCGACGCCTGATCGGTGTTGAAGGTAATGGCCTGGTTGCCACCGGTGTAACCCAGTACAGGTGTAACCGCTGCGATCAATTCGGCGGACGGGTTGATCAGTGGCTGGGCGTAGAAAACTTCCAGCCATGCGCCTTGACGGTTTTGAGTGCCGACACCGAAGGCGAGGCTGAATAGGGTAGTGGACATGGAAATACCTCTTACTAATTTAAAGGGCTATCTCAGTCAGGCGATAGCCGCTGCATACAGTTCTGGTTTGAAGCCGATCAGGGTTCTGTCGCCGAGGTCGAGCACCGGGCGCTTGATCATCGACGGTTGAGCGAGCATCAGTTCAATCGCTTTATCCTGATCGAGGTCGGCTTTCTGCGCCTCGTCCAGCTTGCGAAAGGTGGTGCCTGCACGGTTCAACACTGTCTGCCAGCCGTGCTCGTTGCACCACCGGGTCAGATGTTCGCGATCAATGCCTTGGGTTTTATAGTCGTGAAAATCGTAGCTCACCGGCTTTTCATCGAGCCACGTGCGAGCCTTTTTCATCGTGTCGCACGCTTTGATCCCATACAGGTGCAACTTGTTGATTTCATCAGCCACGAGCTTGCCCCCTTTGAGACGGTTGAAAAACGGTCACGGATTATGCCACGGACAGGCAGGCTGGGCGTGTACTGCCGACGTGTTTATATAGCCGGGCATGACTTTTTTGCCAGGGTTATGCCAATGAGTGACGGTGCAACAATATCTTAGGCCGCCAATATGGCACTTCGATGGGCCTTATATGGATTTACCAGTGTGGCCTTGCATGCGCCCTGTGAGGGCAGTGTGGCGTGATCCGGATGTTGGCGACGTGGGACCGGCTT
>NZ_JACONW010000047.1 GCF_014357575.1 Pseudomonas folii
CTGTGGGATCCTTTACTTGTCCGCAAGCTGCTGACGTGGGACCGGCTTTAGCCGGGAAAGCTGCTTATCAGGCGACACATTTTCAGTGACGGTACTGACCTCTTCCCGGCTAAAGCCGGTCCCACGACGGCGCAGTACCCTTGCGCGCAAAAAAAGAATCTTCCACAGGTTTATAAGCCCGTTACTAAAGCCTGAACTGCCTCAACAGCCCATTCAACTGGTCGCTCATTTCTCGCAAGTGCACGCTTGCTTCCGTGGACTGTTCAGCTGCGATGGCAGTGCTCTGGGACAGCTGCGCCGCCTGGGTGACGTTCTGGTTGATGTCCTCCACCACATGGGATTGCTGCAATGTTGCGCTGGCAATTGATGCGTTCAGGCTGTTGAGGTTGCGCAGTGCCTGGCTGATCGAGGTCAGGCTTTGCCCGGCCTGATTGGCCTGCTCGATGGTCAGTTGCGATGAACGACTGCTGTCGGCGATGACTTTCACCGCGGCGTCAGAATGCTTCTGCAAGCGTTCGATCATGCTCTGAATCTCGGCCGTCGACTTCTGCGTACGCTGGGCCAGCAAGCGAACCTCATCGGCTACCACCGCAAAGCCGCGACCCTGTTCCCCGGCGCGAGCGGCTTCGATGGCTGCGTTCAGGGCCAGCAGGTTGGTCTGCTCGGCAATCGAGCTGATGACCTCAAGCACACCGCCGATTTGCGTGCTTTCCGAAGACAGCGTGCGAATCACTTCTACCGCCTGATTAATGGTGCCGGACAGGTGATCAATCTGACGCAGGCTGCTGTCGATGTTGACCTGACCCTGATGCGCCTGAGATTCGGCGTCGCGCATTTCGTTGGCGGCGTGCTCGGCGTTCTTGGCGACGTCTTGTACGCCATAGGTCACTTCGTTGACGGCAGTCGCCACCAGTTCCATTTGCTGCGACTGTTGCTGGCTGCGCGTCTGGGCCTGTTCGGCATTGGTGCCCAAATCCGAGGAGGCTTTTTCCAGACCATTGGCCGATGCCTGAAGCTGCAAGACGACACCACGCAGCTTGGCGGTAAAGGCGTTGAAATGCTTGGCCAGTTGCGTGATTTCGTCGTTGCCTTCAGTTTTCAGAGAGCGGGTCAGATCACTTTCGCCACTGGCGATGTCAGCCATGGCCTGCACGGAATCACGAAGAGGGCGGACGATGCTGCGCGCAATCAGGATGACCAGCAGCGCCATGACTGCAATGATCGCCAGGCTGAACAATGCGGCTTTGATGGTCTGTTGCTGGAATTCTGCCTTCACGTCATCAACATACACACCCGAGCCCAGAATCCAGCCCCAGGGCGCAAACAGTTTCACGTAGGAGATTTTCCGGACAGGTTCACTGGCTCCCGGCTTGGGCCAGCGGTACTGAACCATGCCTGCGCCTTTCTCTTTGGCTACGGCAACCATTTCATTGAAGACCGCGAAACCGTCCGGGTCCTTGATGGCGGACAAATCCTGACCGACCAGCTTGGCGTTCATGGGGTGCATGATCATCACTGGACGCATGTCATTGATCCAGAAGTAATCATCTTTGTTGTAGCGCATGCCGCGAATGGCATCCAGTGCCTGTTTCTGTGCGACGTCACGGGTCAGCGTCCCGGCAGCTTCCAGGCCTTGGTAGTACTCCAAAATGCCACTGGCGCTCTGCACCACATGCATGGTCTTTTCCGCTTTGGCGGCGTAAAGGTCCGTATGCACTTGTTTGAGCATGGCGGCTGTCAGGATAAACAGCATCAATACGGAGACGACGAGGATCAGCCAGAGTCTCCGGCTGATGGATAAGCTGCGCATTGTCATGACCGGTTGCTCCGTCTTATTTTTTATTGTGTAGAGCGCTGTGCGCCGTGGGATTCACACTGAAGCCAGTCCCGTCTCGATAATAGCCTTTTGATACCCGTCGTCTAGCCCATCGCTACTAAAGTGGATGTCGGCGCTGAAAGGATAAACCTGAGTGAGCGGTAGGAGATTTCTCAAAATATCGTGCGGTATAGCGAAAGGCTTACACGAGGAAGGGAATTTCGCTCTATGAGCTGCCGCATTTGAGCGGTAGATTGGATCCATCACCGAAGCGAAGGAAGCGCTTCGGGATCAGGGATGATCGACCATTGCCAGGACGGCTACTGACAGGATGTCGGAATGGTCATGCAAAAAACCCGCTTCGGCGGGTTTTTTGTTGTTTGCGGGAAAGTGAGCCTTTGAGGCTATTTGAATCCACAGATTCTGTGCGAATGACGTGGGACCGGCTTTGGCGGGAAGAGGCGGGACAGACGCTGAATCTTCATCTTCAGAAATATCGCCTTCCCGGCTAAAGCCGGTCCCACGTCAGCGCCTACCCATCATTCCAAATCCCGATTCATGCGTTCTTTGGTTCAACATCCGGGGCGCAGCCTTTCAGCACCAGCCGGATGATTGTCTGGGTTGCCGCTTCGTAATCACTGTCTTCCAGCTTCGCCTTGCCGGTGACTGTCGATATCTGCCAGTCGAAATCGGCATAGGTCTGGGTCGCAGCCCAGATCGTGAACATCAAGTGATGCGGGTCGATGGGCGCGATGAGGCCCTTGTCGATCCAGCCCTGAATACAATCGATGTTGTGCTTGGCTTGCCCGTTAAGCTGTTCCACCTGCTCGGGTGAGAGGTGCGGCGCGCCGTGCATGATTTCGCTGGCGAACACCTTCGAGGCAAACGGCAGGTCGCGGGAAATCACAATCTTCGAACGAATGTAGGCGCTGAGCACCTCGGCGGGCACGCCCTCGCGATTGAATGGCGTTGAGGCCCGCAGGATCGGCTCGATAATGCTTTCGAGCACTTCGCGGTAAAGGTTTTCCTTGGACTTGAAGTAGTAGTAGACGTTGGGCTTGGGCACGCCAGCCTTGGCAGCGATATCGCTGGTTTTGCTGGCCGCAAAGCCTTTATCGGCGAACTCTTCACTGGCGGCACGCAGGATCAGCTCTTTGTTGCGCTCGCGAATACTGCTCATAAACCAGAGGTTTCCTTGCCCGGTCGGCGGTCGCGCATGGTAGCACCCGCCTCGAGAACGTCTCAACATCGGGCAGCGACACAGGCTGCGCTGTGCTTCAATGGCGCCCGCGTGGCATCAATTGTGCTGCGCAATCGAACTTCAATGACGTATTCAAGGATATTGATTGTGGCTGCTGGAAGCTTGCTTACCCTTTTGGATGACATCGCGATGCTGCTGGATGATGTCTCTCTGGCCGCAAAGAAAACCGCGGGCGTGCTGGGCGACGATCTGGCGCTGAATGCCCAACAGGTTACCGGGGTATCCGCCGACCGGGAATTGCCCGTTGTGTGGGCGGTGGCCAAGGGTTCTTTTATCAACAAGGCAATTCTGGTGCCCGCCGCCTTGCTGATCAGTGCGTTTGCACCCTGGGCGATTCTGCCTCTGTTGATGATCGGCGGTGCTTACCTGTGTTTCGAGGGCTTTGAAAAAATTGCCCACAAATGGCTGCATCCTGAAACCGAGCAACAGCGTCAGGAGCGACGAGAGGCCGCAACGGGCAAAAATGTCGATATGGTCGCGTTCGAAAAAGACCGGATCAAAGGTGCCATTCGTACAGACTTCATCCTCTCGGCAGAAATCATCGTGCTGGCGCTTGGCGTCGTGTCCACCCGGTCGTTCCTGGATCAGGTCGGTGTGTTGGTGATTGTTGCGGTGTTGATCACTGCCGGTGTTTACGGTCTGGTAGCGGGCATCGTGAAACTGGACGATCTCGGCCTTTATCTGAAGAAAAGCGCCAAATCGGCCGTTCAAGGTATAGGTTCAGGGTTGTTGTGGCTGGCACCGGTATTGATGAAAATCCTTTCCATCGTCGGTACTGCTGCGATGTTTATGGTGGGTGGCGGTATCCTCACCCACGGTGTGCCGGTCGCTCATCACTGGATAGAAGGCGTAACCGAACAAGCGGCGCAAACGGTCGGTGGTTTTTCGATGGTTGTGCCTACTCTGCTGGACGCGGTCGCCGGTATCATCGCCGGGGCATTGGTCCTGCTGCTGGTCACGGTAGCGGGGAAAGTCTGGAAACTAATCAGGGCCTGATGGCTGGTCGACTTGAATGAATAGCCCACTGTTTTCCAGTGTTGTTGCGTATGCCCAGCAATGTGAGCGGCAGTTGGTCGAGATCCTGCATTTGCGGCCCACTCTGGATCGCAAGCAGGTGTCGGCCTGGGTCGATGAACAGAGTCACGCGCAGACCGAGAGTGATCCATTGGAGTTGCTGCGTGCGATCAACTCGAAAGTGCGGGCGGGCAAGCCGTTGCCGTGGGAGTAGATACGTAAAACTCTGGGCTCACGAGCTTCCTGTGGGAGCGAGGCTTGCCCGCGATGCATGAGACGCAGCCAGAAGACATACCGCGTTATCATTTATCGCGAGCAAGCTCACTCCTACAGGATCCATGTTTGCCGCACGGCGTCTGGACGACGGGGCGCTCCTACAGATTTCGTATTCGAATCAGAAGAACACTTTCACCAGCAAGCTTGCGGTGTTCTGGTTGGTATCAAAGAACTTGGTGTCTTCGATGCCGTATTTGTCTGACCAGTAATCGTACTCGATACCGACATACAGCTGACGGTCCGGCAGGTTGATGGCTTTGCCCAGGTCGTATTTGATTTGCGGGTTGAAGTGCACGTTGGATTTGTATTCGCCATTGCGGTCGGACTTGTTGTCCACGACCCAGTCAATGAAGCCGTCGATCAGGATGTCGGATTTGCCCACCGGGATCGTGTAGGACCAGACCGGCGTGACCTGCCAGGCGCCGTAACCCGCACGATGACCGTCGGTGTAGCGCTTGTAGAAGTTCAGCTGGAAGTAATCGAAACCCGGGATGTTCAAGTCAAAGCCCGGACCAATCAGGTACGACTCGTTATCGCCTTCGCCAAACTCGTAAGTGGCCGCCAGCAATACATCGGAGATCGGGCCGAATTCGAATTTCTGACCAAAGATCTTGCCCATGGACAGGCGCGGGGAGATTTCACCGTAATAGGTGTTATCACCGTTGGTGGCGTCGCCTTTGCCGTTATAGAAGATCTTGTCGATGAACAGGAAGTTATCGCCGTATTTCCAGCCGTCAGCGTGTTCAAAAGTGAACGTCTGCTGGTTTGACGGATTGACTGTAAAGTCGCGACCGTTGAGGTAAGTCAGGCTGTTGCTCTGCCATTGCAGCAGGCCGTCGGCCATGCTTTGTCCGGACGCCAGAAGACTGCCGGCAACTATCGCGCTGGAAATAATACGGTTCATTCAATGCTCCCCTGATGGATCGATATGGTCTTTTTTTGGGTGCTCTTTTTAGGCACTTTTCCGCGGTTAAAACATGTCTGTTTGGTCAGCTTTGACTACATAGCAAGAGCTGAGCCAATGCTGATTGAAAAGCGCACGAAAGTGCTATCGGCTGCATCTTTAACAGTCGATCGAGGCTTTTCTTCAGAAAACGTGACAGTTGACCGGCTGGTCAGTTAGTTGTCTGTTCAGTCAGCATTGCAACACGGCGGGTTTTAACGCGGCGGCGGAGGATATTGGCTGCGGGCGTTTCGTGCAAGTGCTCTGGGACGGGGCAGGGCGAACAATTGTGGGGCGTGAATTGATGTTTCATATACCTGACTGTAGGAGCTGCCGAAGGCTGCGATGGCGGTGTATCAGAGCGAACGCCATCGCAGCCTTCGGCAGCTCCTACAGTCAGGTGTTCGGCCAGCGATCAGCGGGTCTGCGCACCTGTTGTAACCCACGCCCCAATCAACTCCCGCTCCTGCTGAGTCATCTGGGTGATGTTGCCCAGTGGCATGATCTGCGAGGTCACGGCCTGGGCCTGAATGCGCGGGGCCATTTGCTTGATTTGTTCCGCGGTGTCGAACATCACGCCGGCGGGCGCAGCGCTGAACAGCTGGCTGGTGGGCCTGGCGGAATGGCAGACGGTGCAGCGTTCATGGATCACGCTCTGCACTTTCCCGAAGTCCACACCTGGGCTGGCAGCTGCAGCCTCTGCAACAGGTTCCGGAGGCGGAGCGGGGCGTACTTCGTCATGGCGATAGCCGCCGACGGCGGTGCCCGGTAATGGCTGATATTCGATCTTCGCTGCTTGCGCCGGTTTCGGCAGTGGCGCAGGGCCGGTGACGTAAGCCAGGCAGATCATGCCCAGTGCGGCGACGGGCAGGGTCCAGGCGAACTTGTGACTGTTGTGCCGCGTATTGAAGTAGTGACGGACCAGCACCGCCAATACGCCGATCCCGGCCAGGATCAGCCAGTTGTATGGGCTGCCGTAAGTGCTCGGGAAATGGTTGCTGATCATGATGAACAGCACCGGCAAGGTGAAGTAGTTGTTGTGGCGCGAACGCAGCAAGCCTTTGGCGGGCAGAGACGGATCCGGCGTGCGGTTCTCGGCGATGGCGGCTACCAATGCGCGCTGGGCAGGCATGATGATGCGGAACACATTGCCGACCATGATCGTGCCGATGATGGCGCCAACATGCAGATAAGCCCCGCGGCCGCTGAACACTTTGCTGAAGCCATACGCCGCCGCGATAACCAGTACGAACAGGATCAGGCCGAGTAGAGCAGGGCGTTTGCCCAGCGCCGAATCGCAGAGAAAGCTGTAGACGAACCAGCCAACGAACAGCGACCCCAGCCCGAGTGCCACGCCTTCCGGGCCGGACAGGCTGCTGCCTGGTGCGAGCAGGTACAAGGTCGGATTGGCGTAGAACACCAAGCACAGCATGGCCACGCCTGACAGCCAGGTGAAATAGGCTTCCCATTTGAACCAGTGCAGGTTCTCGGGCATGGTCGGCGGGGCGAGTTTGTATTTTTCCAGGTGGTAGATACCGCCACCGTGAATGGCCCATAAATCCCCGGACAGACCATCGCGCGGGTTGACCCGGTTCAGGTTGTTTTCCAGCCAGACAAAGTAGAACGATGCGCCAATCCAGGCGATGCCGACAATCATGTGAATCCAGCGCACGCTGAGATTCAGCCATTCCATCAAATGTGCTTCCACGGGGGTTACCTTCTACCTGTCGTCACTTCTCGGACGTTCAAGCTTCTACGGGTGGGGGTCGAGAACCAGCTTCTGGCTCTCAGCGAAAAAATGCTCATCGCAGTTATTGCCAGCTCCACTGCGATCAACCACCAGGAAGTCATCCCGCTTTTCGATCGTCAGCACCGGGTGGTGCCAGACGCCGCGATGGTAATTAACACCCTGCCTGCCGTTGGTAACGAAAGCGCGGGTCAGCTCTGAATCAGGTTCATCGCTAATGGGCGCGACCACGATCAGAAAAGGGTTGCCGAGCAGTGGCACAAACGCCTGACTGCCCTGCGGATGGCGCTCCAGCATGCTGATGATCAACGGCATCTGCAGCGCCTCGGCACGGAAGATACTGATGATCGCCTTGTCGTCCGGCGCCGCGGTTTGCACCTCGGCCAGACGATGAAAGCGCTGGGTCGAACCGTTGTTGATCATGAAGTGATCGCTGCCGTCGGTTTCGATGACATCTCCGAACGGGGCAAAAGCTTCTTTGGTCAACGGCTCGATGGTCAGTGTGCGCATGCTGGGTCTTCTGTTTTCGAATTCTTTGGACCCTTGTGGAGCGGTGCTTGCCCGCGATAAGGCTGGACGCGGTTCAGGATAGACCGCGGTGTTCCTATCGCGGGCAAGCACCGCTCCCACAAGGGGATCACGATGCTTACCTTACAACTTTACCCAACACCCGAAGACGGCTCACGCCACCATCCGGAAATACATTCAGACGGATATGGGTGATCGGGCCCAGTGCCTTGATCTGCTCGGCGAATTCGTGTTCGGCGTGCATGCTCAATTTCTGGCTTGGCAGCAGTTCGCGCCAGAACAGGCTCTGGGTTTCGATCTGGCTGTCAGTGCCGCCTTTGACGAACGCCCCCTGGATCGAGCAACTGTCCGGGTAGTTACCTTTGAAGTGCAGGGTATCGACCACGACTTTTTCCACTTCGCCTGCATGGCCCAACGCGATGATCACCCAGTCATTGCCAGGAGTGCGCCGACGTGCCGTTTCCCAGCCGTCGCCCATGTTCACGCCACGGCCCGGATTGAGGATATTGCTCATGCTGCCGTAATGTTCATCGGAGCATGCCAGAGCGCGACCACCGTTGAGTGCCGAGGCCAGATCGATCTGTTCGGTTTCGCCCACTGCAGACCAGTCGCGGAACGGCACGCCATACACACGCAGACGGGCAACCCCGCCATCGGGATAGATATTGAAGCGCAAATGGCTGAACGCCTGATCTGCGCTGATTTCATGGTAGTGATGGCTGTCGCCGTTCAGCTCCACGGCCGACAGGATTTCCGTCCATTGGGTGTTCTCGTCCGGCTCGCCGCTGGCCAGGAAGCACGCTTCCAGCGAGGCCGATGGCGGATAGTTACCGGTGAAATACGACGTATCGATGTCCACGCCCTTGATCGAGCCCGCCACACCCAGGCGGATCACCGCGCTGTCGTACCCCTCGAAACGCTTGCGACGCGACTCCCAGCCGTCCATCCACTTGCCGTTGTCGTCGAACACGCCTTCTTTCCACACCGCCGGAGTGGGCTGGAACAGGCGGTTGGCGTCGGCGAACCAGTCGTCAGTGACGGAAAGGATTTTGGTGCCCAGGCGCGCGTCGGCCAGGTTGACGAACTTCTCGAAGGGTGCGGCGTAAGCTTTCATTCTTTTAGGTCTGCCTTTTGATCAGTGGCCTGGGTAGGGCGGTTAGAGGGCTTGCAAACGAAACAGGGCAATCTTGTTGATCTCGGCCAGGGCGCAGGCGAATTCGGCGTCGACCGTATTATCGATGCGGGTCTCAAAGGCTGCGAGGATCTGGTGCCGGTTACTGCCTTTGACTGCCATGATGAACGGGAAGGCGAATCGGGCTTTGTAGGCGTCGTTGAGTTCGGTAAATCGTTTGAATTCTTCGGCTGTGCATTGGTGGATGCCCGCGCCAGCCTGTTCGCTGGTGCTGGCTTCGGTCAGTTGCCCTTGCACCGCCGCTTTACCGGCGAGATCCGGGTGCGCGTTGATCAGCGCGAGCTGGCGCTCATGATCGGCCCCCAGCAGGATTTTGCTCATTCGCGAATGCAGTGTCTCGATATCGTCCAGCTCGTCGATCGAACCCTGGTCGTAAGCCGCGGCTGCGACCCACGGCGAATGTTCGTAGATATCAGCGAAGGCGGCAACGAACTCATCCCGGCTCAACGTCGACGGCTTTAGTGTCTTGAAATCATTCACCGCGCAGTCTCCGGCTGATAGGGATGTTCGGCGTGCCAGTGGCGGGCGATGTCGACCCGACGGGTGAACCAGACCTGCTCGTGGCTTTTGGCGTATTCGATAAAACGCTTCAAAGAGGCCAGCCGTGCAGGGCGACCGATCAGGCGGCAATGCAAACCGATGGAAAGCATTTTGGGCGCGTCTGCACCTTCGGCATACAGCACGTCGAAAGCGTCTTTGAGGTACTGGAAAAACTGATCGCCGTTGTTGAAACCCTGCACCTGAGTGAAGCGCATGTCGTTGGTGTCCAGCGTGTAGGGAATCACCAGATGAGCCTTGCCGGTCGGGTTGTTGGGCTCCCAGTAGGGCAGGTCGTCGTCATAGGTGTCGCAGTCGTAGAGAAAGCCGCCTTCCTCCATCACCAGGCGCCGGGTATTGGGCCCGGTGCGTCCGGTGTACCAGCCCAGCGGACGTTCGCCGGTGATTTCGGTGAGGATGCGGATCGCCTTGAGCATGTGCTTGCGTTCCTTGGCTTCATCCATGTACTGATAGTCGATCCAGCGATAACCGTGGCTGCAAATCTCGTGACCGTCGGCGACCATGGCGCGGATCACATCCGGATGACGCTGGGCTGCCATGGCCACGGCAAAGATCGTCAGCGGGATATCGAATTGCTTGAACAGCTTGAGGATGCGCCACACGCCAGCGCGGCTGCCGTATTCATAAAGCGACTCCATGCTCATGTTACGCTCGCCCTGCAGCGGTTGAGCAGAGACCATCTCGGACAGGAACGCTTCGGACTCCTTGTCGCCGTGCAGGATATTGCGCTCGCCGCCTTCCTCGTAATTAAGCACGAAGGACAGTGCAATACGCGCATTACCCGGCCAGCGGGGATGGGGCGGGTTGCTGCCGTAACCGATCAGGTCGCGAGGGTAGTCAGCGCTCACTGCAGTCTTCCTTATGGATTGTGGGACAGATGCGATGGCTGGATTGTATACAAAGCGGCTTTCACTTTGTCACCTCGTTTTTTATCCAGACTGCTTGTAAAACGTTTGCAAGAAACTTGCCTAAGTAGTCAGGTAATTGCGAAAAAATCCAATTAATTCCGCGCTTCCCGATTGATCAGGCCTACAGCGGATAAGAGCTCAGAGTGGGGTTTGAGAAGTCCTATTAATTGTGTACAGGTTTTCGTTAAGGTGTCTTAATTCTGCGTTCTTCAATGCTCGCCGGCACCCAAATGGTGCGGCGTGTGGCTTTCAGATTTCAGCATGGGGCAGATCCAAATGGGTAAATTGACAACGCATGTGCTGGACGCTGCCCACGGTTGTCCCGGCAGCTCCATCAAGATCGAACTGTATCGAATCGAGGGCGCAAGCCAGGTGCTGGTTGCCTCTGCACAGACCAACCACGATGGCCGCTGCGATGCGCCCTTGCTACACGGTGAGGACTACCGCTCAGGGGTCTATCAACTGCAATTCCATGCCGGTGATTACTACCGCGCCCGCGGTGTGACGTTACCAGAGCCTGCTTTTCTCGACGTGGTGGTGTTGCGCTTCGGGATTGATGCGGGTCAGGAGCACTATCACGTGCCGCTGCTGATCTCGCCTTACAGTTATTCAACCTATCGCGGCAGTTGATCGCTCGTCCATCTGCGGAATTCACGCTGCCAATAACTATGTAGTCACTTTTTCGGCCCGCGCTTCATCAAGCTCCATCGACTTTGATCGATGGAGCTTGATCCCGTGAACGAATCACAAACCCCTTCTACCCCCGTAGCTGATGACGCATGGACTGGCCGCACGTGTGACCTGGTGGTATTCAACAGCTTGCCACTGACTTTTCCCGACAGCCTGAATCAGAGCCGGATTGCCGAGCATCTGCAGCGGATCCTGAACCATGTCGGCGAAGCCTGCGACCAGCCCGATGCGCTGACCACTTATCAAAGCTGGCGTAGCCGACTGCATGCGGCAGCCCAGACGACCAGCGCCCTTGTTGATTTTCTTGATGATCGCGGCGAGCCTCTCGACAGCTCGGTCCTCGAGGCGCACACACTGCAATTGGTTGCGCAACGTCAGAGCGGACTGCTGGCCCTGGCGCAGTTGCAACACTGCGAAGGCTCGATGAATTCGTCTGATTTGCAGCGGCTGCACTATGCGCTGGGCCTTGCTGACGAGCCTGAGGATGACGTGCTGTATCTGGATGTCGGAATCGGCGATCCGGACATGCCGATGGTTTTCAATGGCGCCATGATCGTCACCACTGAGCAGTCTTTGAAGACTCCGGCGCTGGACGAACCCGCCTTGCTGTATGTGCCGGGCCGCGACGCAGGCCTGCAGAAATTTGCCTCGCTAAGGGATTTGAAGCGGCAGTTGGTGTTCACTCTGCAAACGGGCAGTGAAACCAGTCTCTGGTTGCACGTCAGTCCAACAGAACGCCAGTCGGCTATGGCTGCGCCGATCGAGCTTGTCACTCGGGTGATCACCATTCAGCCGATCCTGCATGGCGTGCAAACCCAGCTCAAGGCCTTTGCCGCGGCGACGCTCGCCGTTCATGCGCAGGCCCGTCTGTTCGATGACGCCACAACTCAACGGGACACCCTGCTCAGGCTCCACCGCGAGCTGGCGCATAATCTCAGCGTGGCAGTGGGTGAAACCCGTGAGTGTGCCATTGACCTGATTGCCGAACAGCAACGAACAGCCGAGTTAGCGATGCAACTGCCTGCCTGGTTGCTCGGCGCTTCTCTTGAAGTGCGCCGGGAATATGCGCAGAAGCTGGTGGCGTTTCATGCCGCCGCGGTCCGATTGGAAGCGCATCTTGCGGCAAAACTGCCGTCATTTGAAACCTTCACTGCGCAGTGTCTGAAGGCTCGAATCAAGCTGGATCTGGGTCTCGATATAGATCCTGATCAACTCGTGATCGACTTGCCGAAAAGCGTTCACAGAGACGTCGATATCGATCCGCAATTCGGCAGTGCGCGCCATTACAAACCCTGGAAAGCCAGTGAAGCCCGGGTGTTGTCGAGCTTGTCAGAGCTGGCCCGGAAGAATTTCGATGCCAGCAATGGGGAGACCAGGGCGAGTATGACCCTGATGATGAGAGTCTCCTATCCACCGTCGCCACAGTTACCGGACCTGCAGCGTGTAGATGGTAATTATCTGCTCCGGATGATTCCGCAACTGGATATTGCCCGGCAATACCGAACCCTTCTGCGCTCGGTGTTTCGTCTTCGATTTCCCGCGTTGGCCAGCGACGCTGAATTGATGCTCAAAGCTTATGAGCTCGAAATCATCCTCGGAGGTTTTTGCGCCCGGCAGCGCAGGCAACTGAGTGAGGCCGGCTATGCCCTTCTGACGCAAGCTGCGCGCGCGCGGTCCACCGCTGAGCTTGGCCGCGCCGGCGTGCATATGAGTCGACTGATATTCAAACCCGGCCAGTCGGTGTCGGGTGAGCGCAGTAGCCGAACATTGCATGGATTGAGCGTCATCGAGCACCGGGCCAGTGGCAAGGTGCTGATATATCTGCCACAGGTGCCCGATGGCGAATGCGTGATCGAGGCCAACAGTGTGCAGGATGCCCGCGACCGTCTGATCAGCAGCTTGCGGCGTCTGCCTGCGCGGGTTGTCTGGCTGGCTTCCCGTGTTGAAAACATCGACGAGCAAGCTGCTGCGGTGAGCTACATCAATGAAGCGATGCGCCGAGGCTTTGACGGCTTTATCGGTGTTTCGCCCGCGCTTGATCTGCTGATGAGCGAACAGCAACTGCATGTACGCGAGGATGTGCTCTACGAGCAATCTCGGCAGGTAGCGCGCAGTAATCACGATCTCAAGGGGGAGGGCAACCAGCGCCGAAATGCGCTGTACCTGCTGTTCTTCCGAGGGGTGGTCTCATTCATACCGGGGCTGGGCGTGCTGTTCAGCGTGCAGGATGGCTGGAGTGACGGCCATGCGTCAGCGAAGGCGCTTCATGAAGGCCGGCTCGACGAAGGGCTCTTGCTGGCGGGAAGTACTTTGGTCTGCGTGCTGGACGTACTGCTTTCGGTGATCCCCGTGGGTGCCGCTGTCGGGGCAGTGGCGCTGGTGGCGCGCCGGGCAACCCGGCTGCGACAGGCCGCAGGGCTGACCCGACCGCTACCCTCGATGTCCCGTCGCTCCTACGTCATCAAGAACTTCGCGGGTTATGAGACCAACCTGTCACTGCTGGACGCGATACCTCAGACGGGGCGCAACTCTGGTACCTGGCTGAAAGACGGTGAACTGTTTATCTATCGTCAGGGCAAGGCTTACAGGGTCTACCGACGTCCGGGCGAGCAGACATTGCGTCTGAAGAAAAACGCTACGCATGGCTACGAAGCACCTGTGCGACAAGTCGGGGGAGAATGGGTTTACCACAGCGATGTCGGCCTCAAGGGTGGAGGACGTTCGATGATTGCCGAGGTGCTGCTGGTTGAAGGCCATGGCAACAGCGCCTTCAAGCGCAAGCAGGCTCGCGAACTGCTTGATCAATTCGAGTTTCCCGCCGATCAACAGCAGCGCATGGAGTTACTGCTCGCCGAACATTACCGCAAGACCCAGTCGCTGCCTGACTGGGCCGAGCAATATCGCCGCCCGCCAGCGCCCCACACAGCGCCTGCGCCAATAAAACGCAAGGAGCCTGACTCGCCGCAGGTCGAGCCGGACCGTCGTCCTTCGCAACCGGTGGCAGGGCCATCCCGGCCAGCAGCCAGTGCTGATGCATGGCAGAACTGGGACAAACCATTGGCTGACCTCACCACGCTGGATCAGGTCAGTTTCAATCCGCCGATTTACAGACTCGACTTTACCCAGAATTACGACGTGATTCGTATCGGACAGAAGTTTTACGAAATACTGCCTCCCGGCGGGCAGCGTCGGACCAATACCGTCTTCATCCGTAACCCCGGCGACCATGCGCCATGCCGCAACTTTGCCGAACTCAGCGAAACCATTCGGCGCAATCCCTACGACCAACCGCTGATGGCCCAATACCAGCCGTCTACGGGCTTCTGGAAAGTGGAGGGCCCGCTGTTCAACCGGACAATCGAGACTTACATCGCTGAGGCGCGCGCTGGTTTCACTGGCACATCGAATGCGATCCTGGCGCAGAAGCTGTTCGAGATGGCCGACATGTCGACCTCGACCATGACTGCTACTCGCCTGATCAATATCAAAGCAACGCTCAATGCCTGGCGTGCCGGAGAGTTGGCACCTCTTGCCCGGTTGAACGATCCGTTGCTGATGCTAAACAACGCATATCCGCACAGTGAAGCGGGTGTTCGGTTGCGGTGGAATATCAGTTATGAGAGTTCGCTGCACACCTTTGAGCGCCTGGATTTTGCAACTGACAATCCAGTGACGACGCAATGGCTGATGCGGTCGGTTTCAGAGTCGGGGCCCGGGGGTGGCGTCAGCGGGCTCAGGGGATTAATGGCCGATGTGCTTGAGCGCAATGGTTACGAGATCCTTCACAATTTATTGAGAAGCGGCGGGCGTGACTTCATCGCTTTCCGGCGTGTCGGTCAAGATGAAATCTATCTGCTGTATGTTCGTCGCGCCCAGGATTCAACGATCGTGACGCCCCCCACCGGAGCGTTCCAGCATCCCTCGCTTGGCGATGGTTTAGTGATTCCTCTGATAGACAGCTACGTTGGTCAGCCTATTGCCCAACTGTTGGAGCAAGCCCGGCAGCAAGGCAAAGTCATCAAGTTGGTGGGCGGCACCAATATCGGCAGTCAGGCGAGCAGTGGCATGCAGGTGTTCGTGATCCGCTTGCCTGATGAGGTCTCCCTCGTTTGATCACACTTGCGCTGTGTACAATGCGCTGACTTTTATCGTCGACTGCCTCGAGCGCTCATGAACGAACCGTTGCAACCCCTCAAGAAGCCGCCACGCATTGAAAAAACAGTGCGCAGTGGTACGCAGGACGATGTTGTCTATGCGCACATCTTCGAGGCTATTCTCGAACAGCGTCTTGCGCCTGGTACCAAGCTGAGTGAGGAGGCGTTGGGTGAGATTTTCGGCGTTAGCCGCACCATCATTCGTCGGGCGCTTTCGCGTCTGGGTCACGAAGGGGTCGTTCTACTGCGACCCAATCGTGGCGCAGTGGTCGCCAGCCCGAGTATCGAAGAGGCCCGTCAGGTGTTTTTCGCACGTCGGCTGGTGGAGAAAGCCATCACTGAATTGGCGGTCGAGCACGTGACAGCCCAGCAATTGGCGGCCTTGCGGCAGATGGTCAGCGACGAGCGAGAGAGCTTTGCCAGAGGTGATCGCGGTGCAGGGATTCGCTTGTCTGGCGAGTTTCACCTGCAGTTGGCGGTGACGGCAAAGAACACCCCGCTGATCAGCTTTCAGCGCAGTCTGGTCTCGCAGACCTCGTTGATCATCGCCCAGTATGAAAGCGGCAATCGCACGCACTGTTCATGGGACGAACACAGCCAGTTGATCGACGCCATCGAAGCGCGTGATGCAAAGCGTGCGGTAGAGCTGATGATGCATCACATGGATCACATCGACAGCAAACTCAGCCTTGACCAAGACAGCGCCTCGGATGATCTGCATGCGGTGTTTTCGCATGTGATGGTGGGTAGTAAGAAAGGTTGAACAGTGCTGCGTCTGTCTGTGGGAGCTTGGCTTTGCCCAGCTCCCACAGGAGTCACTGACGTAGGACCGCTTCAACCGGGAAGAGGTCGGTACAGCCGCTGCATCTATGTCGTCTGGCAGATAGCTTTCCCGGCTAAAGCCGGTCCCACGTCTGCTTGTGAGTGAACATAGACCCTCCCAAAAGGGTTTGCGTCAGGTCAGCCTTATCTGTTGTGCACCAAGCCCCCAGCCGAATACGTCTCCAGCACCGTTCGGTCATCCCCCAGTGTCATCAGCACAAACAACGTCTCGGCAATGTCCTTGGCTTGTTTCAGGCGGTACGACAGCAGCGGCGTGGCGTGGTAGTCCAGCACCAGAAAATCAGCTTCATTACCCACCTGCAAACTGCCAATGCGGTCATCGAGGCGCAACGCCCGAGCGCCGCCCAACGTCGCCAGGTACAGCGACTTGAAAGGGCTCAGTTTCGCACCCTGCATCTGCATGACTTTGTAGGCTTCATTAAGGGTTTGCAGGATCGAGAAGCTGGTGCCACCGCCCACGTCAGTACCGACGCCGACGTTAACCTTGTGCTTTTCAGCCATGGGCAGATTGAACAGACCACTGCCCAGAAACAGGTTCGACGTCGGACAGAAAGCGATGGCTGAACCGGTCTCGGCAAGCCGCGCGCATTCGGCGTCGCAGAGGTGTACGCCGTGGGCAAATACCGAGCGTTCGCCCAGCAGTTTGAAGTGGTCGTACACGTCCAGATAACCGCTGCGTTCCGGGAACAGCGCCTTGACCCACTGCACCTCCTCGACGTTCTCACTGATGTGAGTCTGCATGTACACGTCGGGATATTCGGCCAGCAGTTGCCCTGCCAGTGTGAGCTGCTCCGGGGTGCTGGTCGGCGCAAAACGTGGCGTGACTGCGTAGTGGAGGCGGCCCTTGCCGTGCCAGCGTTCGATCAGCGCCTTGCTGTCGGCGTAGCCCGATTCTGCCGTATCGGTGAGATAGTCCGGTGCATTGCGATCCATCATCACCTTGCCGGCGATCATCCGCAGGTTGAGCTTTTCTGCTGCTTGAAAGAACGCCTCGACTGACTCCTTGTGTACGCTGCCGAACACCAGCGCAGTGGTGGTGCCGTTGCGCAGCAATTCCTTGAGGAAAATGTCCGCGACCTCGGCTGCATGCACCGGATCAGCAAACTGCTTTTCGCAGGGGAAAGTATAGGTGTTGAGCCAGTCCAGCAGGCGCTCTCCATACGAGCCGATCATGCCGGTTTGGGGCAAATGAATGTGGGTATCGATAAAGCCCGGCGTGATCAATGCGTCCTTGTACTCGCTCACGTCGACATCGGCGTCGAGGGTGTGCAGCAGTTCGGCTGCGTGGCCAAGGGCGACAATCTTGCCGTCTTCAACCAGCATCAGGCCGTCAGCGAAGTACTCGTATGAAGCTTCGATGCCGACTTCAGCCGGGTCGCCAATGCTGTGCAGGATGGCGGCTCGGTAGGCTTTTTTACTTGGATTCATATAGGTCCTGTCAAACAAAACGCAGCGATCTAAATTGGAATATTTTTCTGTAGGAGCGCACGAGCACCGCGAGGCCGCGATGGCGGTGTATCAGACAGAACGCTATCGCTGCCTCGCGGTGCTCGTGAGCTCCTACAGGAAACATGTTTGTTACACCTCACTGCGCCGTGAAACCGGCAGCAGTTTGGCAACAGGTTCGGCGCTGGCGCTGTGCTGCCCGAAGTTGACGTTGTAGGTAGCGATGACTTCAGCGGCAATCGATACCGCAATCTCGACAGGCAACTTGCCTTTGACCTCGCTCAGCCCCATCGGACAGCGCATGCGCTGCAACAGTGCCGGATCAAAACCGCGATCACGCAACCGATGCTCGAATTTGACTCGTTTGGTTTTCGAGCCGATCACACCGAAGTAGGCAAAGTCGCCGCGCTTGAGAATCGCTGCGGTCAGCTCCAGGTCCAATTGATGGTTATGGGTCATGACAATGCAATAACTGCCTTTGGGCAACTCATCGATTTCGTCCAGTGGGTCTTCGGCGACGATCTTGCGCACGCCGCTGGGGATCTGCGCGGGAAATTCCTGCTCACGGGAATCGATCCAGCGCACCCGGCAGGGCAGACTGGCCAATAAAGGAACCAGTGCTCGGCCCACGTGACCGGCGCCGAACACGGTGATGTGTGCCTGAGGTTGGCCCATGGGCTCGAACAGCAGCACATTCACGCCGCCACAGCATTGTCCCAGGCTCGCGCCGAGGCTGAAGCGCTCCAGTCGAGTGTTCTGGCTGCCGCTTGCGAGCATTTCCCGGGCGATTTCCATGGCCTTGTATTCCAGATGCCCGCCACCAATGGTGTCGAAGATCCGTTCGGCACTGATCACCATCTTCGAACCGGCATTGCGCGGCGTCGAACCGAGCTCTTCGATAATGGTCACCAGCACGCAGGCTTCACCCTGGGTTTGCAGGTCGGCGAGGGCGCTTATCCAGTTCATTTTTTGATCTCCGGGCTTGCGATCTTCACCGCTCCCATCGCGGGCAAGGTCGAGCGCGACCCCGGCCGCTCCCACATTGGATCGCGGTCCCCTGTGGGAGCGGTGCTTGCCCGCGATATTGGCGACTCGGTCTTACGCATCTGCTCACACCCCCACAACACCCGTTCCGGCGTCGCGGGCGCGTCGATTTTTGGTTGATGGCGATAGTCGGCCAGACTGGCCACTGCATCCTTGATCGCACACCAGGCCGAGATGCCAAGCATGAACGGCGGCTCTCCCACGGCTTTGGAATGAAACACGGTGTCTTCCGGGTTTTTGCGGTTCTCCACCAGCTTGACGCGCAAATCCAAAGGAATATCTGCGACCGCCGGGATCTTGTAGCCCGCCGGGCCGTTGGTCATCAGTTTGCCTTTGTCATTCCAGACCAGTTCTTCAGTGGTCAGCCAGCCCATGCCCTGAACGTAGCCACCTTCGACCTGGCCAATATCGATGGCCGGGTTCAGCGATGCGCCGACGTCGTGCAGGATATCCGTGCGCAGCATCTTGTATTCGCCGGTCAGGGTGTCGACGATCACTTCGCTGCAAGCCGCGCCAAAGGCGAAGTAGTAAAACGGTCGGCCCCGCGCCTGACTGCGGTCATAGAAGATTTTCGGCGTCTTGTAATAACCGGTGCTGGACAACGAAACCTGACCCATCCACGCCAGTTGCGCCAGTGACTGGAACGACACCATTTGTTCGCCTGCGCGAATATGGCCGTTGCGAAACTCCACGTCTGTTTCTTCGACCTTGAAGTGTCTGGCAGCAAATTCCACCATGCGTTTTTTGAGAATTTCGGCTGCGTTCTGCGCTGCCTTGCCGTTCAAATCCGTGCCGCTGGAGGCTGCAGTCGGTGAAGTGTTGGGCACTTTATCGGTGTTGGTCGCAGTGATCTGAATCCGATCAATATCAACCTGAAACACCTCGGCCACGACTTGCGCGACTTTGACGTTCAAGCCCTGACCCATCTCTGTACCGCCGTGGTTCAGGTGGATGCTGCCATCGGTGTAAATATGGATCAGCGCGCCGGCCTGATTGAGAAAACTGGCGGTAAAGGAAATGCCGAACTTGACCGGTGTCAGCGCCAGGCCTTTTTTCAGAATCGGGCTGCTGGCGTTGAACGCCCGAATAGCCTCGCGCCGCTCGTGGTATTGACTGCTTTCTTCCAGCTCGGCAGTCATTTCTTCCAGCAGGTTGTGCTCCACGGTCTGGTAGTAATGAGTGACGTTGCGGTCGGTCTTGCCATAGTAATTGGCCTTGCGCACCGCCAGTGGATCTTTGCCCAGATAGCGGGCGATTGAATCCATGACCTCTTCAATGGCGACCATACCTTGCGGGCCGCCGAAGCCTCGGTACGCGGTATTGGATGCGGTGTTGGTCTTGCAGCGATGGCCGTTGATCGTGGCTTCGCCCAGGTAATACGAGTTGTCGGCATGAAACATCGCCCGGTCGACAATGGACGCAGACAGATCGGGCGAATAACCACAATTGCCCGCCAGATCCAGCTGAATACCGTGCAGACGCCCATCGTCGTCGAAACCCACGTCGTACTCAATGTAGAACGGATGGCGCTTGCCGGTCATCAGCATGTCTTCGACGCGGGGCAGGCGCATTTTGGTGGGCTGCCCGGTCAGGCGCGCGATCACTGCACACAGGCATGCAGGACTCGCTGCCTGGGTTTCCTTGCCACCGAAACCGCCGCCCATGCGGCGCATGTCGACGACAATTTTGTTCATCGAAACATCCAGCACTTCGGCGACCAGTTTCTGTATCTCAGTGGGGTTCTGGGTCGAGCAGTAGACGATCATGCCGCCATCTTCGGTGGGCATCACCGACGATATCTGGGTCTCCAGATAGAAATGTTCCTGACCACCGATGTGCAGATTGCCCTGAAGACGATGCCGGGCAGCGTCAAGTGCAGCGGCGCTATCACCGCGCTTGTGCGTATGGCTGTCGAGCACGAAGTGCTTGTCGCGCAACGCTTGGACCACATCCAGCACCGGCTCCAGATCTTCGTATTCAATCACCGCGGCCATGGCCGCCTGACGAGCGATATCGAGGCTGCGAGCAGCAACGGCGAGCACCGGCTGGCCGACGAACTCCACTTTGTCGATGGCCAGCAATGGATCGCCGGGCAGCAGCGGACCGATGTCTTTCACGCCGGGGATGTCTTCGTGGGTGATGACAATCCGTACGCCATCAAAGGCGTAGCAAGGGCCGGTATCGACGCTGATGATCCGTGCATGAGCACGGTCTGACAGGCGCGCATACACATGCAGTTGATTGGGAAATTCCAGGCGGTCATCGATATACACCGCTTCGCCGGATACATGTTTGTCGGCGCTGTCGTGCTTGACGCTGCGGCCAACGCCGGTGGTCAGGTCCTGCTGAAACAGGGCGATCATTTCCGCCTGTGACTTGATGCCTGAATGATTAGACATAAGCCGTCACCCGCGTCTGGACGGTGGGCGTTTGCAGTTCGATGAAGCATTTGCGCAGCAGGTTTTGCGCGCTGAGCAGGCGATATTCCTTGCTGGCGCGGAAGTCAGACAGGGGGGTGAAATCTTCGGCCAGTGCCCCGCAGGCAGCTTCCACTGTGGCAGATGTCCATGGCGAACCGATCAATGCCCGCTCGCAGGCGGCGGCGCGCCTGGGAATTGCCGCCATCCCCCCGTAAGCAACCCGCGCATCAACGATGCTGCCATTCTCGACATGCAGATTGAACGCCGCGCATACCGCGGAAATATCGTCATCCAGCCGCTTCGACACTTTATAAGCGCGGAACGCCTGCTGCGCCTTGGCTTTTGGCACGACAATGGTTTCGATGAACTCGCTTTCCTGCCGCGCCGTCACCCGGTAATCAATGAAGTAGTCCTCAAGTGCCAGGGTACGGCGAGTGTCGCCTTTGCGCAGTACGATTTGCGCACCCAGGGCGATCAGCAGAGGAGGGGAATCGCCAATCGGCGAGGCGTTGCCGATATTGCCGCCCAGCGTGCCCTGATTGCGGATCTGCAACGAGGCAAAGCGCTGCAGCAGTTCGCCGAAATCCGGGTACTCGGCACTCAAGGCAGCGTAGCAATCGGTCAGCGGTGTCGCAGCGCCGATTTCCAGTCGATCATCGAAATGCTCGATGCGCTTCAGTTCGGCGACATTGCCGACATAAATCATCACCGGCAGCGGGCGATGGAACTGGGTGACTTCAAGAGCCAGATCGGTACCGCCAGCCAGCAACCGCGCCTGCGGGTTGGCTTCATACAATTGCGCCAGGTCGGCGACGGTCTGCGGCACCAGACAGCGCTTGTCGCCGTCATTCAGTTCCCCGGTTTGCGTCGGCGTAATACTGCGCAGGCGAGCGATGGTCTGTGCCTTGCGTTCGTCGAACTGGTCCGGCTGACGCTTGCTGCACGATTGTTCGGCGGCATCGAGAATGGGTCGATAGCCGGTGCAGCGGCAGAGGTTACCCGCCAGCGCTTCGTGGGTTTTGTGACTGTCGGGCTGTGCGCTGTTCTTTTGCAGGGCGAATAACGACATGACAAAACCGGGCGTGCAGAACCCGCATTGCGAGCCATGGCAATCGACCATGGCCTGTTGAACGCTGTGCAGTTTGCCTTGATGCTTGAGGTCTTCCACGCTGATCAACTGCTTGCCATGCAATGAAGCCACAAAGGTCAGGCACGAATTGAGGCTGCGATAACGCAGGCTGTCTTCACCCCGCGCATCGCTTTCGAGTTCGCCGACCACCACTGTGCAGGCGCCACAGTCACCGCTGGCGCAGCCTTCTTTGGTGCCAGACTTGTGCAGGTGTTCGCGCAGATAGTTGAGAACCGTCAGATTGGGGTCCAGGCTATGTTCGGTGCGTAGCTCATTGTTCAAGAGAAATTGGATCACGGCAGGTCCTTTACGCGTTTTTTCTAGTCATCGAACATAAGGGCGAATTTATCAGGTCTGACTTCTCGGTCAATTTGTTTCTGACTCTTAGGTCAGGAAGTGTCGTTTTTAGATCGGTCACAGGCTATCAGCGGGCTGCCAGTGCGACGAACTGACACGATCTGTTGAAAGTTTTGCTTAATTCGTGCCAGTTTCCATCGGTATGGCCCTGCGCCATAGGCCTTGCTTGGGATACACTGCGCCGCTTGGTTATCACCAGCATTTGGGAAAGACATGACGTTCAAGGCTCCGGACAGCCTCGCCGAGCAAATTGCTCACCACCTTGCCGAGCGCATCATTCGGGGCGAACTCAAGCCCGCTGAGCGCATTCAGGAACAAAAAGTCACGCAGGCGTTGAACGTCAGCCGTGGCTCGGTGCGCGAAGCATTGCTGATTCTCGAACGCCGTCATCTGGTGGCGATCCTGCCGCGTCGCGGTGCGCAGGTCACGGTGCTAAACGCACATAACGTGCAGAGCCTGTGCACGCTGATGACTGAATTGTATGTGTTGCTGGGCATTGCGGTCGCCGAGAAGTGGCAGCAGCAAAGCGATCTGGCGACCTTCCTGCAAATCCAGCAGCGGCTGATGGCCAGTTACGAGCGTCAGGACGTAAAGGCCTTCGTAGAAGAAAGCTTCAGCGTGATGCGCGCGGCTTATCCCTTTGCCGATAACCCTTATCTGCAGGAAACCGTGGATAACCTGCAACCGTCCATGAGCCGCACCTATTATCTGGCGCTCGATCAGCGCAAGGCCGAGATGCGTGACTATCTGACCCTGTTCGAGCAACTGCTCGAAGCAGTGATAGCCCGGGATACCACCCGTGTCCGCAGCGTATTGACCGATTACGGGCAACGCAGCTGTCAGCTGGTGCTTTCGGCTCTGGAAGCGGGCTGAACCCATGCGGCTGAAGTGCATCAAGCTGGCGGGGTTCAAATCCTTCGTCGACCCCACTACGGTGAACTTCCCCAGTAACATGGCGGCGGTCGTCGGCCCTAACGGCTGCGGCAAATCCAACATTATTGACGCCGTGCGCTGGGTCATGGGCGAAAGCTCGGCCAAGAACCTGCGCGGCGAGTCGATGACCGACGTCATCTTCAATGGCTCAACCAGCCGCAAGCCGGTCAGTCAGGCCAGCATCGAACTGGTGTTTGATAACTCTGACGGCACGCTGGTGGGCGAATACGCCGCCTACGCGGAGATTTCCATTCGCCGCAAGGTCACCCGCGACAGTCAGAACACCTATTACCTTAACGGCACCAAATGCCGTCGGCGGGACATCACCGATATCTTTCTCGGCACCGGTCTGGGCCCACGCAGCTATTCGATCATCGAGCAGGGAATGATCTCCAAACTGATCGAAGCCAAGCCCGAAGACTTGCGTAATTTCATCGAGGAAGCGGCCGGCATCTCCAAGTACAAGGAGCGCCGTCGCGAGACTGAAAACCGGATTCGTCGTACCCACGAGAATCTTGCGCGCCTGACCGACCTTCGCGAAGAGCTGGAGCGTCAGCTGGAACGCTTGCATCGTCAGGCTCAGGCCGCCGAGAAGTATCAGGAATACAAAGCCGAAGATCGCCAGCTCAAGGCGCAGTTGTCGGCGTTGCGCTGGCAGGCGTTGAACGAGCAGGTCGGCCAGCGCGAAGCGGTGATCGGCAATCAGGAGGTCGGTTTCGAGGCATTGGTCGCCGAGCAGCGCAATGCTGATGCCAGTATCGAGCGTCTTCGTGACGGCCACCACGATCTGTCCGAGCGCTTCAATCTGGTTCAGGGCCGCTTCTATTCCGTGGGCGGTGACATTGCTCGCGTCGAACAAAGTATCCAGCACGGTCAGCAGCGTCTGCGCCAATTGCAGGACGACCTGCGTGAAGCCGAGCGCGCCCGCCAGGAAACCGAATCTCATCTGGGCCATGACCGCACGCTGCTGGCGACATTGGGCGAAGAGCTGGAAATGCTCGAACCCGAGCAGGAAATGACCAGCGCGGCAGCCGAGGAATCCGCTGCCTCGCTGGAAGACGCTGAAAGCGCGATGCATGGCTGGCAGGAAAAGTGGGACAGCTTCAATTTGCGATCCGCCGAACCGCGGCGGCAGGCGGAAGTTCAGCAGTCGCGCATCCAACAACTGGAAAACAGCCTGGAGCGACTGGCCGAGCGGCAGCGCCGTCTGGGCGAAGAATTACAGTTGCTCAAAGCCGATCCGGAAGACGCGGCGATCCTGCAACTGGACGAGGACCTCGCTACCCGGGAAATGACCCTCGAAGAGCTGCACATCGGCGAAGAGCAAGCGGTCGAGCGGCTTGAGCATTTACGCAACGAGCTGCAACAGGCCAATCAGGCGCAGCAACAGGCCCAAGGCGAATTGCAGCGGTTGAATGGCCGCCTGGCCTCGCTTGAAGCGTTGCAGCAGGCTGCCCTCGATCCCGACACCGGTACTGCCGAATGGCTGCGCGATCATGATCTGGCTGAGCAACCAAGGCTGGCTGAAGGCCTGCGGGTTGAGCCGGGTTGGGAGCTGGCGGTGGAGACCGTGCTGGGCGCTGATCTGCAAGCGGTGCTGGTGGATGATTTCAGCGATCTGGATCTGGCCGGTTTCCAGCAGGGTGATTTGCGTCTGGTCAGCGCCAGCGCCGAGGCCGCGCGGATTCCCGGTAGTCTGCTGGATAAGGTCGACAGTGACATGGACCTGACGAGCTGGCTCGGCCAGGTTCGCCCCGTGGAGAGTCTCGACGAAGCGTTGGCCCAGCGCAGCCAACTGGCCGCAGGCCAGAGCCTGATCAGTCGCGATGGTTTTTGGGTAGGGCGGCATTTTCTGCGGGTACGCCGCGCCAGTGAAGCGCAAAGCGGCGTGCTGGCCCGTGGGCAGGAGTTGCAGCGTCTGGGGCTGGAGCGCGATGAGCGTGAAGCCACATTGGCCTCCCTTGAAGAACAACTGCTGACGCTGCGCGAACAGCAATCGAATCAGGAAGAAGCCCGGGAAGAGCTGCGGCGTCGGGTGCAGGATGAAACCCGTCAGCAAAGCGAGCTCCGGGCGCAATTGTCTGCCGCCAGGGTCAAGGTCGAACAGCTCACCTTGCGACGTACTCGACTTGAGGAAGAACTCGCAGAACTGGGCGAGCAACGCGCAATCGAGCATGAGCATCTGGGTGAATCACGCCTGCAACTGCAGGATGCGCTGGATACCATGGCGCTGGATACTGAACAGCGTGAATTGCTTCAGGCCCAGCGCGACAGCCTGCGCGAACACCTCGACCGCGTGCGTCAGGAAGCCCGTCAACACAAGGACCACGCCCATCAACTGGCTGTGCGCCTCGGCTCGCTCAAGGCTCAGCACGATTCCACACGGCAGGCCCTTGAGCGTCTGGAAATGCAGTCCGAGCGGCTGACCGAAAAGCGTGAACAGCTCGATCTGAATCTGGAGGAGGGCGAAGCTCCGCTGGAAGAGCTGCGCCTGAAACTTGAAGAATTACTTGAACGGCGCATGGCGGTGGACGATGAAATGCGTACCGCCAAGAATGCTTTGGAAGACGCCGATCGCGAATTGCGCGACGCCGAGAAGCGCAGAACCCAGGCCGAGCAGCAATCACAACTGTTGCGTGGCCAACTGGAACAGCAGCGGATGGAGTGGCAATCCCTCACGGTGCGGCGTACTACCTTGCAGGATCAGTTGCTGGAAGACGGTTACGACCTGCAAGGCGTGTTGGCGACCCTGACCGCAGAGGCCA
Source organism: Pseudomonas folii (assembly GCF_014357575.1). Taxonomy (GTDB): domain Bacteria; phylum Pseudomonadota; class Gammaproteobacteria; order Pseudomonadales; family Pseudomonadaceae; genus Aquipseudomonas; species Aquipseudomonas folii. The sequence goes on from NZ_JACONW010000047.1 coordinate 26,025, forward strand.
ACGAAAAGGATGCCGAAGAAGAACTGGAGCGCATTGCCGGACGCATTCAGCGACTGGGCGCGATCAACCTTGCGGCCATCGATGAGTATCAGCAGCAGTCCGAACGCAAGCGCTATCTGGACGCCCAGAATGCTGATCTGGTTGAAGCACTGGAAACCCTCGAAAACGTCATCCGCAAGATCGACAAGGAGACGCGAAATCGCTTCAAAGAGACCTTCGATCAGATAAATAGTGGAATTCAGGCACTTTTTCCAAAAGTTTTCGGTGGAGGCTCAGCTTATTTGGAACTGACGGGCGAAGATTTACTCGATACAGGTGTAACAATCATGGCGCGCCCGCCGGGGAAGAAAAACAGCACGATCCATTTGCTGTCCGGTGGCGAGAAAGCCTTGACTGCGTTGGCGTTGGTTTTCGCCATTTTCAAGCTCAATCCTGCACCGTTCTGCATGCTCGACGAAGTGGATGCACCGCTGGACGATGCCAACGTTGGACGCTATGCGCGACTGGTCAAGGAGATGTCGCAGACTGTGCAATTCATTTACATCACCCACAACAAGATCGCCATGGAAATGGCTGATCAATTGATGGGTGTCACCATGCATGAACCGGGTTGTTCGCGACTTGTGGCGGTGGATGTGGAGGAGGCGATGGCGCTGGTCGATGCCTAGTAAGGCCTGTTCCGCGCGGTAGAAATGGCCATTTAATGGCCTTGCGTGAACAACTCTGTGCGGTAGATATCGCTTTGCGCACCAACCAGATGTAACAGACGGTGTAAAGTTACCTTTGGTCGTGCTAGTTTAATGTCCACTTTTTCTTTTCGCGTGGGCAAATTGCCAGTCAGAACAGAGACTTGGCACCACGTTTTAAAGGGGTTTAGGCCCTTATTTCAAGCATTCTTCACTAGAGGCACTGGATTACATGGAAATCGGTCTGCGCGAGTGGCTGATCGTCATCGGCATAATTGTCATTGCCGGTATTCTTTTTGATGGCTGGCGCCGTATGCGCGGCAGCAAGGGGAAATTGAAATTCAGGCTGGACCGCAGCTTCTCGAACCTGCCGGACGACGATGAAACGTCCTCCGCTGAGGTGCTGGGCCCGCCGCGAGTGCTCGACACGCATAAAGAGCCGCAGCTCGACGAGGAAGACCTGCCGTCGATGAGCGCGACGCCGCGTCAGAGCAAGCGCAATAACAAACGCAAGGATGAGCCGCAGCAAGGCGATCTCAATCTGGACATGGACGGCCCGAGCCTATTCACCGGGCGCGACGATGCCTTCGAAGACGACAAGCCCGCTCAGCGCATTACCGAAGACAAGGATCTGCCGCCGGTAGAGGAAGTTCTGGTTATCAGTGTTATCTGCCGTGACGAAAGTGGCTTCAAAGGCCCTGCGTTGTTGCAGAACATTCTGGAGAGCGGTCTGCGTTTCGGTGAAATGGATATTTTCCATCGCCACGAAAGCATGGCAGGCAACGGTGAAGTGCTGTTCTCCATGGCCAATGCGGTCAAGCCTGGGGTATTTGATCTGGATGACATCGATCATTTCAGCACCCGTGCCGTGAGTTTCTTCCTTGGCTTGCCGGGTCCGCGTCATCCGAAGCAGGCTTTTGATGTCATGGTTGCCGCTGCTCGCAAGCTGGCTCATGAACTTAACGGCGAACTCAAGGATGACCAGCGCAGCGTCATGACCGCGCAGACCATCGAGCACTACCGTCAACGCATCGTCGAATTCGAACGCCGCGCCTTGACTCAGCGTCGTTGAAGCCAAATCTGTAACTGTAGGAGCGCGCTTGCCCGCGATAAGGGCCGAAGGACCTTCGTTGCCTGACAACCGCCATCGCGGGCAAGCGCGCTCTTACGGTCGAACCAACAGAGCACCAACATCTGAGCAGCCTAGGCTGCTCTTTTGCTTTTGAAGAGAACACCGCATGAAAGCCGCCGAAACCCGAATCCTTGAACTGCGCGCCGAACTGGACCAGCACAACTACCGCTATCACGTTCTCGACGAGCCGAGCATTCCGGATGCCGAGTACGACCGGCTGTTCCACGAACTCAAAGCGCTTGAAGCGGAAAACCCTCACCTGGTCACCCCTGATTCGCCCACACAGCGGGTCGGTAGCGCAGCGCTGTCGGCGTTCACTCAAGTGCGTCACGAAGTACCGATGCTCAGCCTGGGTAACGCGTTCGAAGAAGTCGACATGCGTGAATTCGACCGCCGCGTAACCGAAGGACTGGACCTGCCTGCTGGCGATTTGCTCGGTACCGGCGCGAAAGTGCAGTACAGCTGCGAACCCAAGCTCGATGGCCTTGCGGTCAGCCTGTTATACCGCGACGGCGCGCTGGTTCGGGGCGCCACACGTGGTGACGGCACCACCGGTGAAGACATCAGCGTCAATGTGCGCACCGTGCGTAACATCCCGCTCAAGCTGCATGGCACGGGCTGGCCTGAAGTGCTGGAAGTACGCGGTGAAGTGTTCATGTCCAAGGCAGGCTTTGAGCGACTCAATGCGAGCCAGGCGGAAATCGGTGGCAAGACTTTCGCCAACCCGCGCAATGCGGCAGCGGGCAGCCTGCGTCAGTTGGACTCGAAGATCACCGCCAACCGTCCTCTGGAATTCTGTGCGTACGGTCTTGGTCAGGTGTCTGCGGAAATATCCGACACCCATATTGGCAACCTGAACCAGCTCAAGGAATGGGGCATGCCGGTCAGTCGCGAACTGAAACTGGCAGATGGCATTGAAGAATGCCTGGAATATTACCGTGATATAGGCGAGCGGCGTCTGGCCCTGACCTACGAAATCGACGGTGTGGTGTTCAAGGTCAACGATCTGGCGGCGCAACGCGAGCTCGGTTTTCGCGCCCGTGAGCCGCGCTGGGCGATCGCTCATAAATTCCCTGCCATGGAAGAGCTGACTGAACTGCTCGACGTCGAATTTCAGGTCGGTCGCACCGGGGCTGTTACGCCGGTGGCGCGTCTGAAACCCGTGAAAGTAGCAGGTGTGACGGTTGCCAACGCAACCTTGCACAACATGGATGAAGTTGCACGGCTGGGCCTCATGATTGGCGACACTGTGATCATCCGCCGTGCAGGCGATGTGATTCCGCAAGTGGTGCAGGTGGTGCTTGAGCGCCGCCCGGAAAACGCCCGAGCGGTGGAAATTCCGCAAACCTGTCCGGTGTGTGGCTCGCACGTTGAGCGCACGCAACTGATCAAACGCAGCAAGGGCAAGGAAACCGTCAGCGAAGGCGCGGTATACCGTTGCGTCGGCCGGTTGGCCTGCGGCGCGCAACTCAAGCAGGCGATCATCCATTACGTTTCGCGACGGGCCATGGATATCGAAGGCCTGGGCGACAAAACCATCGAACAACTGGTGGACGAGAAGCTGATCGGTTCTCCGGCTGATCTTTATGCACTGACCTTTGAGCAAATCGTCGACCTGGAGGGCTTCGCGGAAATCTCCAGCAAAAAGCTGCTCAAGGCCATCGAAGACAGCAAGCAACCCACGCTGGCGCGCTTTATCTATGCGTTGGGCATCCCCGATGTGGGCGAGGAGACCGCGAAGGTACTGGCTCGCTCGCTGGCGTCGCTGGAGCGGGTCAAGCAGGCGTTGCCTGAAGTGCTGACTTATTTGCCAGATGTCGGTCTGGAAGTAGCCCATGAGATCCACAGCTTCTTTGAAGACGCGCACAACCAGAACGTGATTGACGCGCTGCTGAACGAGCGCGGCCTGCAATTGCAGGACGAGGGTGAGCTGGGCGCAGAGTTCGCCGCCAGCGCGACGCTGGATGGCATGGTCGACAAGCTGAACATCCCATCGGTGGGCCCCGGTGCCGCACAGAAGCTCGCCGACAAGTTTGGCTCGCTGGAAGGCATCATCAAGGCTGACTGGCTGGACATGCGTCAGGCCCTGCCCGAGAAACAGGCCAAGGCGGTGCGTGAGTTTTTCGACAAGCCGGAAAACGCCAAACGCGGGCTGGCCATCGAAGCCCAGTTGAAAGACTTCGGCATGCATTGGCAGAGCGAGAAAAAAGTCGTAGAAGGCCTGCCTTTGGCGGGGCAGACCTGGGTGTTGACCGGTTCGCTGGAGCTGATGAGCCGCGACGTCGCCAAGGAAAAACTGGAAAGCCTGGGTGCCAAGGTATCTGGCTCGGTATCGGCCAAAACCCATACCGTGGTTGCCGGACCGGGGGCGGGGTCAAAGCTGACCAAGGCCAACGAGCTGGGTTTGAAAGTGCTGGATGAAGAGGCGTTTGTGGCTTTCCTGGGCAAACATGGCATTGCGGTGGATTGAGGGGCCTCGTGCTGACTGTGTTTTTTACAGGAGGCAGTTGTGATCCCGATATTCGAGAAATGTCGTGGGACCGGCTTTAGCCGAAGAGGCCATTAAAGTCACTAAAAATGTGTCGTTAGAAACACCGCCTTCCCGGCTAAAGCCGGTCCCACGTCATCAGCTTGCAGTCAGCCATGGATATCCCACGGAACCGTGCTCCATCAAAGATCTATGTCACGCATCAACTCCAGGGAACGACGGCAAGCGGCGGTGATCTAGTGCATGCTGGCCCACCAGGAGATCGCCATGTACCGGTTTTTCGAGCAACTCAGTTCACGTATTGCTGCACCTTTTGTTGGCGAGACCCGGCGTAACAGCAAGGTTTGGCAGTGCCGGTGTGGTCAGTCCGTATTCTTTCCCAATACCCTGTGCCTGGCCTGCTCCGCGGCGCTTGGTTACTTGCCAGAGCAGGGCCGGGTTGCAGCCCTTGAACCCGGCCCCGATCTTGACACCTGGCGCTTGAGTGACGAGCCCGGAGCCGGGTTGTATCGACGTTGCGCCAACGTCGATACGCCTGCTGCCTGCAACTGGCTGTTTCCTGCAGATGACAGCGGCGAATTCTGCATCGCCTGTAGCCTTAACCAGACCATCCCCGACTTGTCGGTCCCGGAAAACGGTGAGCGCTGGTGCAAGGTGGAAACGGCCAAGCGTCGACTTGTCGCACAGTTGATTTCCCTCGGTCTGAAAGTCATCCCGAAAGCCCGGGACGAAGAGCGCGGGCTGGCCTTTGAGTTTCTAGGCGTTGACCTGGAAGGCAAGGCGCCGACCACCGGCCATGCCAACGGTTTGATCACCCTGGATATCAAAGAGGCGGACGACGCCCATCGCGAGAAAATTCGTGTGCAGATGCACGAACCGTATCGGACTCTGCTTGGGCATTTCCGGCATGAAGTGGGGCACTACTATTGGGACCGATTGATCGCGAACACGTGGTGGCAGGACGGGTATCGCAACCTGTTCGGCGATGAACGCGCCAGCTACGCCGAGGCTCTGGATCATCACTACCAGAACGGAGCACCTGCCGACTGGCAGCAGAACTTTGTCAGTGCCTACGCCACCATGCATCCCTGGGAGGACTGGGCGGAGACCTGGGCGCATTACCTGCACATGATGGATGCGGTCGACACCGCGCTGGGTTTTGGCATGAGTGCCCGGGATATGGACCTGGATTATCAGCCGTTCCCGCTGGAAACCCTTTATGACCCGCAGCACCCTGGCGGGCCTGCGTTTCTGTCATTCGTCAATGCCTGGATTGAACTGGCCGGGATGCTCAACGAGCTGTCGCGCAGTATGGGTCAGCCCGACTTCTACCCGTTCGTCCTGCCTCCCGCAGTGATCACCAAACTGCATTTCATTCATTTGGTTATCCAGGATGCAGGCGGCAAGGCGGATGAGGTGTTGCAGGCGCAGTAGGTAGGGACGTAGTCCTCCGTTACGCCGCCGTATGCTGATCTGTAGGAGCTGCCGAAGGCTGCGATGGCGGTGGGCAGGCAGAATGCATTCGCAGCCTGCGGCAGCTCCTACAGATTGATTTATGGCAATGAGTCTCGCGCCAAACGGCAGACCTGTAGGAGCGCACGAGCCCCTGAGGAATGCATTGCAATTCGGTGATGATGTTTTGGATTGATAGAACCCCGATTTCTCGAGGCTAAACCTTCAACACCAACTTCCCGAAATTCTCGCCTTTGAACAGCCTCTGCAGCGTTTCGGGAAAGGTTTCCAGACCATCGACAATGTCTTCGCGGCTCTTGAGCTTGCCCTCAGCCATCCAGCCAGCCATTTCCTGCCCGGCAGCGGCAAACTTGCTGGCGTAGTCCATGACCACAAAACCCTCCATGCGGGCGCGATTAACCAGCAGTGACAGGTAATTGCTCGGGCCTTTGACGGGCGAGGTGTTGTTGTACTGACTGATCGCGCCGCAGATCACGACTCGTGCCTTGGGGGCGAGACGGCTGAGTACCGCGTCGAGAATGTCACCACCGACGTTATCGAAATAGACGTTCACGCCTTTGGGGCACTCACGCTTCAGTCCGGCCAGCACATCCTCGTTCTTGTAGTCGATGACGCCGTCGAATCCAAGCTCATTGATCAGCGACTGACATTTCTGTTCGCCGCCTGCGATGCCGATCACCCGGCAGCCTTTAAGCTTGGCAATCTGCCCGGCCACGCTGCCCACCGCACCCGCTGCGCCGGAAATCACCACGGTGTCGCCGCTCTGCGGTGCGCCGACATCGAGCAACGCAAAGTAGGCAGTCATGCCGGTCATGCCGAGCGCTGAGAGGTAGCGGGGCAGTGGCGCGAGCTTCGGGTCTATCTTGTAGAAGCCTTTCGGTTCACCCAGAAAGTAATCCTGAACGCCCAGCGCGCCTTGAACAAAATCACCCTCCGCGAACTGGTCACTCTGCGAAGCGATGACTTCGCCTACGCCCAGTGCGCGCATTACCTCGCCCAGTCCGACTGGCGCGATATACGACTTGCCCTCGTTCATCCAGCCGCGCATGGCCGGGTCCAGTGACAAGTAATGGTTCTTGACCAGAATCTGCCCGGTTGCCAGCTCGCCGACCGGTACTTCCTGATAGGTGAAGTCCTCGCGACTGGCGTGTCCGACCGGGCGCTTGGCGAGCAGGAATTGGCGGTTGGTGGGGGTACTCATGGCATTTCCTCATGGATTCTCAAAGGTTGATTGAAGTCGCTGAGGCGCTACCCGGCAAGTGAAGATCATTGCGCGAATGCGTTGCGATCCAGTTGGATGATGACGCGCTCTATATGTACAGGTCTTTCTCTTCAAGCAATTGTTTTGATAAGGGCGAATTTTTTTGTAATTTTTTACAAGTGTGTGTGCAGTTATGTACAGAAGGTATTTTCGTAATGTCCGGTAAGAGTTTCAAAGGGCTAAGGGGTGTTATCAGCATTCTGTTTATGGAGAATTCCCGAGCCCCGGATGGGGGTGGCTTGCTTTATCCAAATGGAGTAATAAGTGAAAACGTTAACAACTTCTCTTGCTGCACTGGCTTTGTCGGTCGCGTCGGTCAGTCAAGTAATTGCCAGTCCTGCTGACCCCCTGTTTATTTCCGGTGACTACACCTGTACAGGTTTTGACAGCCATGACGGTGCGTTCAAAGGCGCACTAAAGTTGACGGTGGACGAGCAGGCCAGTCATTTTCAGCAAAATTTCGGTGCCTATAAATTCACGTTTGATGTTGATGGGCATGCGTCAAGTTACTCGGGTTATGCCGCCGCGCAGGGGCAATCCCTGGCGATGTATTTCGCCAACGACAGCCAACAGGCATCCACAGATCGTGGGGTGGGTATGGCATTGATTACTCATGATCAGGATGCGGCCGGCCGGTTCACCACCACGCTGCACAAATCGTATTATCTGCCGGACTACATGCGCACTTCAAAAGAGGGCAAGGGGGCAGGCGGGCGCGGCACAGAAGTCTGTACCAAGGTCATGAAGCGATAGTGGGCGCTATCTGGGTTCGGTGGCTCACCGCTTGAATAAAGCGTGCTTGCGACGGCTGTCTCTATATAAAAAGTGGCCGTCGCTATTCCGCGTGCAGTAAACATCCTCATGTTCGATTTCGCCGCGGGCTGCAGACAGCTGAAAAAGTACTCGATATCCAGCGATAAAATATTTATGTAGGTAGATCAATAGTCGAGACTGATCTACATTGTTTCCATCGCCTGAAACTTGAGTTTTCGTAATGCCTTCCATCTGTTTGCCAACCCTTCGCCCTGATGCGCTTCGCCCTGGAGACGCAGTCGCTCTGGTTTCACCTGCTGGCCCGGTGGCGGCGGCAAAGGTCGAGAGCGCAGCAGAGGTTCTCAAGAGCTGGGGTCTGATACCCCGGATCTATCCTCATGCACTGGATACCCATTCTTTTTACGCGGGCACCGACGAGCACCGGCTCGCAGACTTCAATGCTGCGTTGGCTGATCCGGAGATCCGCGGACTCTTTTGCAATCGTGGCGGATATGGGGCGCAGCGTATCGTTCAGCATCTTGATTTCGATGCGGTTAGACGCGATCCGAAGCTGGTAATCGGTTTTTCTGACATCACTGCTTTTCACGGCGCGCTCTGGGAGCACGCGCGACTGGCGACCATCCACGGGCCAGTGGCCAGTCAGCTTGAGCGCGGCGGCGTGTTCGTCAGTGGCTTGCAACACGTGACCATGAGCACCGAACCGGTTCTGATTGCCGCCGATGCAACGGAGCGCACTTTCGATGTGCGTACTCGCGGCACGGCCCGCGGTGTATTGCTGGGAGGCAATCTCAGCATACTCAGCAGCAGTGTGGGTACTGATTACATGCCCGACCTTAACGGCGCCATTCTGTTGATCGAAGATGTGAGCGAAGCGGCCTATCGTGTCGACCGCCTGCTTACTCATCTACTTAACAGTGGTGCGCTTAATGGGCTGGCAGGTATCGCTGTTGGGCAGTTCAGTGAACCCAAGGGCGCTACAGGAACAATTACCCATTCAAGTGTCTTGATGGAAAGACTGGGTGATCTGGGCATTCCTGTTCTGGGCGGTCTTTCCATTGGTCACGACGCCGTCAACCATGCAGTGCCCCTGGGCATCGAAGCCACTCTCGATGTGGATGCCGGAACCTTGCTGGTTGGTGCTGCAACTCGCTGACAACCCCAGTACATGTCAGCGCTACACGCCGGGTAATTGCCCCTGATCGGGCATTTACCCTGGGATTGCTCCGAGGCTGGTCACTCTTGTCAGCCCGAAGCACCGTGCTCCAGGCTGACCGTTTGTCCGGAGTCTTCAAGAAACAGTCTGAAAGCGACTCCGGCATAGCTATTTGCCATTATCTCGACGTCAAAGTCTTGTACATCCCCTGACCCATTGCGAATCTGCACGATTATTGAATGGCGTGAATCAACGGCCTCAGCATTCGGCCAAAACGCCTTGAGTGATCGAACGGAGATGAGCGCTATGATTTCGGCCGTGCAAGCTCGCGTTGCCAACCTGGGGATGGCAAAGAAACTCGGCGTGGGTTTCACCCTGGTTTTGTTGCTGACCGCTCTGGTGGCGGCCATTGGTGTCTGGTCGCTGAAAAACATCAGCGCTCACTTCGATGGCCTTAACCAGATGTCTTCCCTGAACAGTGGGCTGCTCAAGGTTCGGTTGCTGGAGCAGGAATACGCGCTGCGCAGTGATCCGAAGATCGTGGAGCAACTGCATGTCGGGATTGATGAGTTGAATGCACTGGCTGAGCAATTGAAAAGCCAGTCCCCCGCCAGCGAGTCGCGTATGACCGAGGTCCAGCAGACGCTGGGGGCTTATCGCAAATCATTCGATCAGTTCGTCGATATCAGCCAGAGCAAGGACATTGCGCTGGAAATGGCCAGTTGGTCAGTCTCCAGCGTTGCCAACAATCTGGATGTTTTACAGGCAGGGCTGGCGGATGACGGCGCCTATGGGCTCAAGGAGTCCAAGGGAGAGCAGGGGGCTGAATTCATCGAGCAGGCCAATCAGGTCAGCCAGGTCTCCAGACTGATGATGCAGGCGATGGACGAGGCCCGGGTGCGTCTTGATAAAAGCCGCAAGACGGGCTCGGGTGATGAGGTCAAGACTGGCAAAATCCAGCAGGCCGATGAGGCAAGGGCGCTGGCCGAGGAGCTTAAAGGTGTCGTCAAGGACGAGGGCTATCTGACTGTGTTGGGTGAAGTCAGTACGCACATCGTCAATTTCACTGAAAAGCTGAACGAGTACACCGACCTGCTCGACAGCGAAGCTCAGGTATCACTGCAGCTGGCTGCCAACGCCACGCAGGTTGTCGAGCAGGTGAAGCAGGCCTACGCCGCTGAAGATCAGTCGATGCAGGCGCAGCTCACCACGAACACGTGGCAGATCATCGGTTCATCAGTGGTGGCCTTGCTGGTGGGTGTCATCGCTTCGCTGTTGATCACTCGTCTGATCGTTCTGCCGTTGCGCAGCGTGATTGCCACTGCGCAACGAATTGCTGCGGGGGACTTGAGCGGTAGTATCGATATACGGCGCAAGGATGAGATCGGCCAACTGATGCTCGCCATGCAGCAAATGGGTGCTGGCCTGAGTGGCATAGTCAGAGGTCTGCAAGCGGGTATCGATCAGTTGGCCAGCTCCGCGCATTCCCTTTCGGCAGTGACCGAACAGACTAATCGGGAAGTCAGTCATCAGCAGGAAGAGACCGAGCAGGTCGCGACGGCCATGAATCAGATGACGGCAACCGTGCATGACGTCGCCCGCAATGCGGAAGAGGCCGCGCTTGCCGCGCAGAGCGCTGATGAGCAGGTCGACAGTGGCCAGGCAGTGGTGCGTCAAAGTTTGCAGCGCATTGAACAGCTGGCCAGTTCTTCTGCGTCTGCCAGCGACAGCATTCAGAGCCTAAGCGCCGAGATTCAGAACATTGGCACGGTGCTCGGGGTCATCAAAAGCGTGGCCGAACAGACCAATCTGTTGGCACTGAACGCCGCCATTGAAGCGGCGCGCGCAGGTGAGCAGGGCAGGGGCTTCGCAGTGGTTGCCGACGAGGTAAGAGCGTTGGCCAAGCGAACTCAGCAATCCACTGAGGAAATCGAACGACTCGTCAGCAGCCTTCGCAATGGTGCCTCTGCCTCTGTGGCACAAATCCACAGCAGTGGTGAACTGGTCAAGCTTGCGGTCAGCGATGCGCTGCAAACCGAAAGCGCGTTGGGCAGCATCGCTGCGGCGGTTTCGATGATCCAGCAGATGAACCAGCAAATTGCCGCAGCGGCAGAACAACAGACCTCGGTAGCCGAAGAGATCAACCGCAGTGTCACCAACATTCGCGCCAGCGCCGACCAGTCAGCCCTGGCCATGCGTAGCAATGCGGCATCGAGCACCGAGCTGGCGTCACTTGGGACCGAGCTGAAAGGGATGGTCGGGCATTTCAGGTTGTAGCGAAACACTGAATCTTACTGGCCTGTAGGAGCTGCCGAAGGCTGCGAAGCACTTAGTCTGATGCACCGCAATCGCAGCCTTCGGCAGCTCCTACAGATCACTCGTTTGTTGCGCAAAAGAGTTAGACCCACAGATCGTCTTGTCTCTACCTGCGAGACGTACCATTGAGGATCAGCATTGTCACAACCCCCGCCACAATTCCCCAGAACGCCGAGCCAATCGAAAGCAGGGTCAGGCCTGAAGCCGTGACCATGAAAGTGATCAGTGCCGCTTCACGCTCCCTGGGTTCGTTCATGGCAACGGTCAGGCCGTTGATGATCGAGCCGAACAATGCCAGGGCGGCAATCGACAGCACCAGCTCTTTGGGGAACGCGGCAAACAATGCTGCCAGCGCTCCACCGTAGATGGCCGCAATGGCATAGAAGATTCCACACCAGATGGCCGCTGTGTAACGTTTGTCACGGTCCTCATGAGCGTGGGCGCTGGTGCAAATAGCCGCGCTGATGGCGGCCAGATTGATCCCGTGGGAGCCGAACGGCGCCAGCAACAATGAAGCGATGCCAGTGACTGAAATCAGCGGCGAGGCCGGCACGTGGTAACCATCAGCGCGCAATACGGCGACGCCCGGCATGTTTTGCGACGTCATGGCCACCACAAACAGCGGGATGCCGATGCTTACCGTTGCCGCCAGGGAAAACTCCGGCGTCGTCCAGACCGGCATTGCGACTTCCAGAGTAAAACCGCTGAAGTCCAGCAACCCCAGCCAGCCCGACAGTACGATACCCACCAGCAGCGCAGCCAGTACGGCATAGCGTGGTGATACCCGTTTGATCAGCAGATAGGTGAAGAACATGCCCAAGACCAACGTGGTGCGGTGTTGGGCGGCGACGAAGATTTCGCTGCCGATCTTGAACAGAATGCCTGCCAGCAACGCTGCAGCCAGAGATGCCGGAAGCTTTTTTACCAGTCGATCAAAGCTGCCGGTCACCCCGCAAATGATGACTAGCACAGCGCAGGTGATAAACGCGCCGATGGCTTCCGGATACGCCACACCGCCCAGGCTGGTGATCAGCAAGGCAGCGCCGGGGGTCGACCATGCCACCGTGATAGGCGTCCGGTAGCGCAAGGAAAGACCGATGCTGCACACCGCCATACCCACGAACAATGCCCAGATCCACGAAGAAATCTGCGCACTGGTCAGCCCCGCTGCCTGACCTGCCTGGAACATCAGCACCAGCGAACTGGTACAGCCCGTCATCATGGCGATAAAACCAGCGACTATTGCAGCGGGGGAGGTGTCGGCCAATGGGCGTAGGCGGGCAGGGGGTGAGGCGTTCATCGATCCATCCTTGAGCATGTGCAACGGCAGGTCGCAAGCGTAAACGTAGTGGTATCAGAGTGTTGCGATACAGCGGGATTCGTAAACGTGAGTACAGTTACGACTGCATTCAAATGTTTTTCTGTAGGAG
>NZ_JACONW010000048.1 GCF_014357575.1 Pseudomonas folii
ACAGGTCCAATGTCTGCTTCGCGACCGCGCGGCGTCGAAAGCGGGTCGGCCACACCTACCGGATTTCTTGCAAACACAGCAATCATGGCAACCACCGCCGCCAGAGGATCAACGGGAAACGTCCCAGCATGCCGAAGAACAGCTTGGTGTGCATTTTCGAGATCAGTGCGTTGTCGTGGAACATCCGGAAATGCGACAGGCCGTCCTGCGGGTAATGCACCTTGGTCGGCAGCCAGACCATCGGCTGATTCAGCCACGAGAGGCGCACGAGAATTTCCGAGTCGAAATCCATGCGCTTGCCCACCTGCACGGTGTTGATCAAATGCAGCACGGGCGCCAGAGGGTAAACCCGAAAGCCGCACATCGAATCCTTGATCTGCAAGGACAGGCTGTTGACCCATACCCAGAAATGCGTGAGGTAGCGGGCATACAAGCGGCCTTTTGGCACGCTGGCATCGTATTGCGGATAACCGCAGATCAGCGCGTTGGGCTGCTGGCGTGATGCGTCGAGGAAGACGCCGAGGTCAGACAGATCATGCTGACCATCAGCATCCACTTGCAGGGCATGGCTGAAACCCAGACGCTGTGCTTCACGGAAACCCGCCATGACAGCACCGCCTTTGCCCTGATTGACGGGCAGCGTGACCAGATAAACGTTATCGCCTTGCTCCAGTTCACGCAGCACTGCGGCGCAAGCCGGGCTGCTGGCGTCGTCCACCAGGACACACGGCAAACCAGCGGCGAGCACCGCCTGAGCCACCGCAGGCACCGCCAGTTCATGGTCGAACACCGGGATGATGGCGCAGGGGTTATGCATGGGAAGAACCCCGCAGAAAACTGGTCAGATGCGGGTCCCTGTGGGAGCGGTGCTTGCCCGCGATAAGGCTGGACGCAATTGGCCTGAGAATCGCGGTCCCCTTATCGCGGGCAAGCCTCGCTCCAACAGGAGCGGCGTTTGCCAAGGCGTTCCCAATTCCAGGTAGGAGCCAACTTGTTGGCGAGGCGTTGTGCCTGACACACCCTGTGGGGACTCTCGCGAACAAGTTCGCTCCTACCGGGAATGCCATCGCTTTCAAGTTAAACATTGCCTGCCTCCAGCAATATCCGGCCACTGGAACACGCTGCGTCGCCGTTGCGGAAAGCGAAGTAGAGTTTGCCGCGCTCGGCGTCGAAGCGCAGGGTCAGGTTGATCTGGTCACCGGGGCGGACCAGTTGCTGGAACTTGAGAACTTCCATCCCGGCAAATTTTGCCGGCACGTCCATCAAACGCTGACCCAGCGCCATGGCCCAGCTCACTTGAACCACGCCCGGCAATACCGGAGCTGTCGGGAAGTGACCGCTGAAGTACGCCAGATCTGGCGGCACGCTTAATTGCAGATGCCACTCGCCATCCATGTTCTGTTGCGCCAGCACTTCCGCTTCTTTTCCGCGTGGTGCCATTAACAGCGCCTGAACTTCGGTTTGAGGCAGTTTGCCCTGTGCGTTCAGTGGCAACTGACGCAGCATGCGCCAGCGACGGGGCAGGGCGATCGCTTCGCAATGACCGCTCAAGTGCTGGCGCAGGGTTTGCGTCAGATTGCGTCGGCCTTGATTGCGCAAGGCATGTAAACCCGCGGCGCTGAGCACCACCAATGCGCCCAGCGAGGCACGATTTTCCTGCACCACACCCAGACGCGCCTCACTGACCCATTCATGGCTGACCAGTGCCTGCTCCAAGAGCGGCAGGGAAATACGTTTTTCTTCGAGTTTGACGATGCGATCCAGTCGTCCAAGCAGTTCAAAACGGCCGTCTTCGGCCATGCGCACCGCGTCGGCAGTGTGTTCGATGTGGCCTGTCGGCATGTACGTCGAACTGATGTGCAAGGCACCGTCGGCATCCTGGCCCAGTTCGACACCTGAGAAGGCCTGCCAGAGGTTTTCTCCCTGACGCCAGCCGATACCGCCGGTTTCCGAGCTGCCAAGTATTTCGGTCGGCCACTGCCCCAATCGCTGATACAGGCTCTCAGCCGCCTCCACAGGTAATGCGCCGCCAGAGGAGAACACCCGGCGTACCTTGCCCAGACTTGGCCAATCGAGGTTGTCGCCCATGCGCTTGAGCAACGCAGGGCTGGCTACCCAGGCGAACTGCGGGAATTCGCGACTGGCGCGCTGCAGGTCTTCCGGGAACGGCAGCTGTTTGCGAACGAAGCACCGCCCCGCGCTCAAAGGCCACAGCACGCGGAGCAGCAGACCATAGATGTGTTGCGTCGCCACGCTGCCGATAATGCAGGCCGCGCCCAGGTCTGCGCCCCAGAGTTGTTCCAGCGCATCGACTTCATTGGCCAGTTGCCGCAAGCGTTTTTCGATCAGCTTGGGTTCACCGCTGGAGCCGGACGTACACAGGCTCAAGCAGCATTCATCCAGATCCAGCGGCGCTGGCGGCAATGGCTCGGCGTGCAGCTCTTGCAGCTTGCGGTCGCCCGGCAGATCAGTCAGCCAGGCATCCACATGCCCGGCCCAGCGCTCGCGGGTCTGGGCTTGCAGGTCGGCGGGCAGCAGCACGCTGACGTCCGCGCGCCAGGCTGCAAATAGCGCAATCGCCAACTCGCCAGCGTCTTCCAGGTGCACGGCCAGCCGCTTGATGCCGTGGGTTTGCAGGCCTGCTGCGACGCTCAACGCTTGCTCGCAAAACTGCGCATGGTTCAGCGCCGGAGCCTGCGTCAGCTCACGGGCTGACTGCGGGTCAAGCAGCAGGCGTTCGGGTTTAATCCAGTCAACAACCATCCGGTTCATGCATTCCATTTCATGCCGCGCCTCTGACTCGGCGGCGGACCAGCCATTCGCCTGCAAACAGCAGGCCCATCAATCCGTATGAAACAAGTCCGGTGTACAGCGCCCACCAGGACAGCGGAGCCCACAGCGTCAAACCCGCTGCGATCAACCCGTTGGCCAGAAAAAACCAGCACCACACCACCGTAACCTGACGTGTGTAGCGGACAGCCTTTTCCGGCAATTGCGGATCACCCAAACGCGCCATGCGTTCGACGATCGGCGGCCCATGAATCAGGCTCATGCCAAACAGACTCAGCATTGAAGCGCTGATCAACACCGGGTACCACCGCAGCAATTCAGCGCTGTCCAGCAGGCCCAGAAGCAGGCAAAAGCCAATGGCGATCAACGCCGTGATCAGCGTGGCGGGCCGCTTGCGCGCGGTCAGCGCACGTCCCAGCCACAAGACACCCAGCAGTAACGCAAACTGCCAGGGCGCGAAGTGTTCGGTACCGTAGTAAACCGCGAACGGGTACAACACGCCCGCCAGCAATAGACCCAGTCCGATCAGCCGCTTCATTCTGTGGCGTTGGCTAGACGGTATACCGCCTCGACGACGTCGTTGACGGTGCGTACCGCCTTGAATTCTTCGGCAGCGATTTTGGTGCCGGTCTTGCGTTTGATGTGGTCGATCAGGTCCACGGCGTCAATGCTGTCAATTTCCAGATCCTGATAAAGATTGGCTTGCAGAGTGACTCGCTCAGGCTCAAGTTCGAACAGCTCTACCAGCGCATCGCGCAGGATTTCGAAGATGTCTTCACGGGTTTGCATGTCAATTCCTCAGGCCGCTTGTCGTGCGCTGACAAAAGCCGCGAGGCTGTCCACGCTGGTGAAATGGTCACGGGTGTCTTTGGCGTCCGCATCGATCTTGATGCCGTAACGCTTCTGGATCGCCAGCCCCAGTTCCAGGGCATCTACAGAATCAAGACCCAGCCCCTCACCGAAGAGGATCTGGTCGTTGCCAATGTCGTGGGTGCTGATGTCTTCGAGGCCCAGGGCGTCGATGATCAGTTGCTTAATGTCTTGATGTAGAACGCTCATCCAAGGCGAGCTCCCTGATGAAATAGTGATGCAGGTGGTCGTTGAGCTTGCGCGACACAACAGGCGCCGGGCCTAGCGCAGCAAAGGCGTGTGGGTCTATATCGGCACCAACGCGCAAACTGAAGTGCACGCGCCGTAAAGGGATGCGATACCAGGGCTCGGCCTTGGTCAGCGTCGTCGGGCTGACCTGAATGACGACCGGAGTGATCACCGAGGCACCGCGCAAGGCAATGGCAGCAGCGCCGCGATGAAATTGCGGCGCGCAACCGGGCTGTGTCCGGGTGCCTTCCGGGAATACGATCAGAGTCTGGCCATCGCGAAGGGCGTCAGCAGCGGTGTCGAGCATCTCGGCGCTGCCATCGTTGCTGATGTAGCCGGTGGAGCGCACCGGGCCACAGGTAAAAGGGTTTTCCCAGAGGCTGTGTTTGACTACGCAATTGGCGTCGCGCACCAGCCCGATCAGAAACACCACATCGATCAGCGAAGGGTGGTTGGCGATGATCATCTGCCCCGGACGACCCAGCCGTTCTGCGCCTTCTATTTCGTAAGTCAGTACGCCGCTTTTCGCCATGCGCTGGATGAACACCCAGAACAGACGGCTGATGGTCCGTCTGGCTTGCTGGCGCTTTTTGGTCTGATCGCCTGGCAGGCAGCGCAGCAGCGGGAAATACAGCAAGCGCAGGCACAGCCCGCCCACCCCGAACAGGGCAAAGCACATCGCGGTAGCGAAGAGGCGCCAGTAATAGGCGTCCTGACGCTTTTTCAGTGGTTGCGTTGCCAGTTCCATAACCGGTTCTTCCAGGCGTGTCGGCAAGTGTGTTGTTCAGTGTTGAGCGTTCGCAGCAGATTCAGGGCATGGGGCCATTCGCTACAAGGCCGTTCCTCTTCACTGGCCGGCTGCAAGGTCAACTGCCAGTCCGTTCCCGGGGTCAGCAGCAGGCCAACGGCATATGGGAAGGGCACGTCGTCTATCCAGCCCGAGTAGGCCTGTGGCGGCTGTTCTTCGGTCACGATCAGCAGCACCGCAGGCGCACCCTCTGCCAACAGTGCGGCGGCTTCGAAAGCACCATGCTCCAGGCCGTCACCTGCTGCTGCCAGGGCCGTCATTTCGCTGGTTTCACCACGCATGATCGACCACAAGCCAATGACCGCGTTGTGCACGGACAGGCTGAACTGGGTCGGTGACAAGGGCTGGCTATCGGCGACGTCACGCAGGATTTCGAAGGTGCGAGGTGTCTCACCGTGACGCGAGACAAATACCAGTGGCAGCCGCACGTGACCTTCAGCCAGCGGCCAGCCCACGGCAAATGCCATGCGGGCCAGACGACCGAGGCGGCGGCGCTGCATGGCAGGCAGGAACGACACATCAGGCGATTCATCGCTGATCTGCAAGGGCGTCGGGTGCCGACTCCAGGCCTGCCAGTCGTCGACGTGAGTCAACCCCGGTGCCCAGGCGCGCCATTGTGCGATGTTGAACGTAATCAAAGAATTATCTTCCCGCCCCTGCGGGCTACTGCTTACTGCGATATTGCTGGCAATCTGCCCGGAACTCGCTTGTTTCCGCTCAAACGTCGGGCATTATCCCGATGAGGATGAACAGTAGCAATTTGTTAAAAACAAATATGTCGGAATTTGACACTTTTCCGGTGGGATTTTGTCGTGTGTGGTTGAAGCGCTCGCCGTTGTAACGTGCATTGCATAGACTCCAGCAACCAACCATTTCCCTGTACTCAATCCAGGCATCAAGGAGGTCAACTCATGCGTCGGGTGGTTTTCAATCAGAAGGGTGGCGTTGGCAAGTCCAGCATCGCCTGCAACCTGGCAGCAGTCAGTGCTCATGAAGGGTATCGGACGCTATTGATCGATCTTGATGCGCAGGCCAATTCGACTCAGTACCTGACCGGTCTGACGGGGGATGACATCCCCATGGGTATTGCCGAATTTTTCAAGCAGACCCTGTCGTCCGGGCCGTTTGCGAAGAAAAACCACGTCGATATCTACGAAACGCCATTCGATAACCTTCATGTGGTGACCGCGACCCCCGAGTTGGCTGACCTGCAGCCCAAGCTGGAAGCCAAGCACAAGATCAATAAGCTCAGAAAATTGCTGGATGAACTGAGCGAGGATTATGAGCGGATCTATCTGGATACTCCGCCAGCGCTGAATTTTTATGCGGTTTCGGCGCTGATCGCCGCAGATCGTGTATTGATACCTTTTGATTGCGACAGCTTTTCTCGACAGGCGCTGTATGGCCTGATCAAGGAAGTGGAAGAATTGCGGGAAGATCACAACGAAGACCTGCAAGTGGAAGGGATCATCGTCAATCAGTTCCAGCCACGGGCCAGCCTGCCGCAGCAGATGCTTGACGAGCTGATCGCCGAGGGGCTGCCTGTATTGCCGGTGTATTTGAACGCCTCGGTGAAGATGCGCGAATCGCACGAGGCCAGCAAACCCCTGATCTACCTTGAGCCGCGCCACAAACTGACCCAGCAGTTCGTGGAGCTGCATCATTGGTTGGAGACCTATGCTTAGGGGAGATCCTGACGCGCGTATCCTGGTAAACGACGGCCCGTAGGACTGGCTTTAGCCGGGAGGACTGTGTTTCTGGCGAAAGATACAGGGCGAATGTACCGGCCCTCTCCCGGCTAAAGCCAGTCCTACGAAGACCGTGTTATCCCTGAAACTTCAGGTTTTGCTTGCTGAGCGGAGGTCGCAGGGCCTTACACCTTCCTTCACAGCAGCATTCATCTTGTCCACCACGAGCCTCGCCCGCTTGGCCAGGCCTTTCGGGATATCGATTGCTGCATCCATGTCCGCCGCAAGGGTTTGCTGGGTCGCGATCAACTGATGGCTGCCGATATCGCAGTCGCACTTGACGTTGTGGCCGTGGGTTGCGACAGCAATGTATTCATCAATGAACGTCGGGTTGCCCTGGGCGATGTAACCGACGGTCCCGCAGGCCGGGCACCACACCGGGTCGCCCATCCGGGCAAGCCTGCGAAGGTCCATGAGTTGAGTTGCCGATGCACTCAATACAAATCCACCAGTAGTGGTTGGATCGTCTTCCCTGACTACGTATGACATGGATGTACTTCCGTTAAGCGAGTCGGAATCAAATCCTAGGTCTGAATAACGCAGTTGGGAGCGGCAAATCGCTGTTTCGGAAAGGCCCTACGGAAAAATCAGCAAAGCGAACGCGCTGACTTCCCGTAGATCGATTCAGATGCCTTGGCTTTTCAACCACGCCAGCAGCTGCTGCAACGGGAACGCGCCGCTTTGACGCGCAACTTCCTTACCATTGCGGAACAGGATCAGGCTGGGGATCGACCTAATACCCAGCTGTCCTGACAACTGCGGGTTGGCTTCACTGTTCAGTTTGGCCAGTCGGCATCGCCCGGCCAATTCGCCGGCCGCCTGCTCAAAAATTGGCGCGAAGGATTTACACGGGCCGCACCACTCCGCCCAGACGTCCACCAGCAGCGGTAGATCGCCTTTGATCTGGCTGGCGTAATCGCCCTGAGTCAGATTGAACGGTGTGCTCAGCAACACCTGTTGTTTGCAGCGGCCACATTTGGGGTGGTCGTCCAGGCGCTCATTGGGGATTCGATTAAGCCCGTTGCAATGCGGGCAGGGGATCAGCATGGGTTCTGACATGGGGCCTCCAAAATCTAGTGATGCGCAGATTGTACTGCTCGGTTCTCGCCTGGCTGTGACTGGTTTGGGGGGATGAATGCCCCTAGGCTGGTTTCAACGGTTCAGTGACGGAGCAAAGCATGAAAACTCTCGGCGTTATAGGCGGAATGAGCTGGGAATCCACAGCCACCTACTACAAGTTGCTCAACGAAGGCGTCCGTGACGCGCTCGGCGGCCTGCATTCTGCGCCGATTCTCCTGCATTCAGTCGACCTCGCGGGTATCGCTGCGTTGCAAAAAACCGGTGAGTGGCACGTTGCAGGTGAGCAACTGGCTCACGTCGCGCAAGGCCTGCAGCGGGCCGGTGCAGGCGCTCTGCTGCTGGCCACAAACACGATGCACAAAGTCGCGCCCGCTATCGAGGCTGCGGTGGACATTCCGCTGCTGCACATCGGCGATGCGGTGGGCCAGGCTCTGCAAGCCAGTGGCGTATCCCGCGCTGCGCTGCTGGGCACGCGCTTCACCATGCAGGACGACTTCTATCGTAATCGTCTCGCCGAACGCTTCGACATCGAATGCCTGTTGCCCGACGCTCAGGCCATGACCGAGATCGACCGAGTGATTTTCGCCGAATTGTGCCTGGGTCAATTCAATCAGCCTGCTCGGGACTACTACCTGAACGTACTTGAGCAGCTTCGCGATGAGGGCGCGGAGGCGGCGATTCTGGGTTGTACCGAAATCGGGTTGTTGCTTGATGGCGTGCAAAGCCCACTGCCGTTGATCGACAGCACTGAGCAGCATGTGGCGATGGGGTTGCGGTGGTTGCTTGAGTTGTAGCAAACACCTGCCCTTGTCGCGCCTATCGACAAAAGACAACGATCAGAGTTGACCTAAATCCTGTAAGGGCCGCCCCGGCGTCCCTGACACCCCGCTGTCGCGTAGCAAACACGGGACCTGTAGGAGTGAGCTTGCTCGATTCGGTCTGTCAGTCGATGAAGATATCGCCTGTACCGACGTCATCGCGAGCAAGCTCACTCCTACAGGTGCAATGTTTGCTGCCAGGCAGCGCGGTGCCATGGATACTGAAGAAAAATCCCTCAACGAAATCCAACTACTGGTTTTCGTAGTATATAGTTATTTGATTTTGGGATTAATAGTAGTTTCTGTAGGGTAAGTCTTACAGAAAATAAAGATTCATCTGAAATTTAGCTTTTTATACTTCTGTTTTGCTCAGTAAATACGGGCTATTGCCTGTGATCTATTCGTTTGGATAGTTGTAAGCTTTTTTGTGAGGCGCTACCGTTTTCTCAAGTTTCAACACAAGACAAACTTGATTTATTAAAGGTATTCCAATGAAGGGTATTTATGTTCTGGCGCCTTTGGCGCTGGTTTTAGCTGTGGCTTCGGGTGTAGTTTAGGCTGGGCCTCTGGTCGATGTGACGTTTAAGAACAATGGTGCGGAGTCTGCCTTCTATCACGCTGAAGGGAGAAATGGGATGAGTGCCCAAATGAACGCAAGACCTACGCCCTTGGCAGAAATAAAAGCGGGTGAATTCGCTCGGTATAGAGTTCAGAGTAATATTTCACCCGATACTAACTATGCAGTTGTTATGTATCGAATGGGAAGTAAGGTGTGTAAGTTTTCAACGACATACTTTAAGAATTTCCAGAGCGGCGTGCGGGTTCCTAAGTGGACTAAAAACGCTATTGCAGAGGGCGGGGCGCGTTGTGATGTGAAGATCACATCTGTCAACTTCTCCACCAATGCGTGGGCAGTTGAATTTTCGATGAAGTAACACTTTTTGAATGAGCTGGGTAACAGTGCAGAATGCTCATGCCGTTAAGGTGCGCTGTTATCCAGTTTCAATATTGGATTTCGGAGAATAATATGATTAATAACGTCAATGTTTCCACATCTTTGATTCCCTCCAATTCCCCCATCAAGAGCGGGTATTCCAATACCACTGGCCTTAGTGAAGCTGTCCAGGACATCTCAAAAAAAATGGATACCGCAAGCGTCTCAACGCTTTCTCTCCAACTCGGTGAAAGCGCCGTGCGTGCCGAAGCCCGCGAGAAGAGCATGACGCGTGAGCAATTAGGAGAATTTGCGAAAAAAACGGTAGATCATATTTTGGGTGAGTCGTACGTTGCCAACAAAGCCCGGCACGATGCAGAAGTACCGGAGACCAACGACCCCGTGCTGATTGAGCGAGCCAAGTTGGCGACGATCTACGTCAATAAATCTGTAGCCCAGGACCCAACTGCAAGAAATCCATTTGCTGACCTCACCCGTGAGCAGGCGGTTCTTATTGCGTACGACGATAAAGGCTCGTACACGGTCAATGAAAGGCAGGCCGCCTGGTCTCGCAGTGCGAGTCTGGAACAACAATGGCGAGCAGGATCAATAGCCCGTGCAGGACAGGAATATAACAGCTGCGGTAAGAACCCCAAGTTCATGACTGAATGCCTCGATCATTACAAAGCACTGCCTGCCATTGAGCGAGCTCGCTACGATAAAGGTTATGAAAGTCGGCTTGAAGCCAGCATCACGGAGCACGGCGGTTCGCGTAAGCCTAGTGAGCGAATGTTGAACTTATACGAAATCCTCGCAGGCATTCAATTGCCGGAGAAGAAAAAAGAGCAACCTGTACCGGGTAAAAATAAACCTGAGCCTGTAAAGCCGGTTGTCGACGCTGTAAAGCCCGGTACGACGATTCTTGATCCGCTCCCCGCCACAAAAAAAGTTAACTGATCTTCACTGCGTATTCTGCTTTTGAGGTCGGTTTATGATTAATACTGTTTCCAGCGCAAGTGTTGCTGTTGGTAAAGCTGCGCAGCTCAGTAATGTTTCCTCGGTAACCGTGCAGAAAGAAACCTCTATCACTGTTGATACACCCAACACCCAGTCAACGTTATCCACGCTCTCCCGCCAACTGGCAGAAAGTGCTGTTCGGGCAGAAGCCCGAGACAAGAGTATGGACCGTCATCAGTTGGGAATTGAAAGTAATCGAATCCGTACAGCTTTGGTTGAGTACGGTTGGCGATCAGATGAGAGCGGCTATGTTACAGAGTATCCCGATACTTCCGATCCAGAACTACTGGAGAGAGCTCGGCAAGCTACGGCATATACGGGCCGATATAGACAGTGTAACCTCCAGGCGAAAAACCCCTTTGCCGGTCTTTCCAGGGACCAGTTGAATCTCATTATTTACGACGAGAAGGGCCCCTACACCCTGCATGAAAGAAATGCAGCTCGTCATGCCGTGAACGGTATTGAAGATAAATGGAACAAGTCGCTCTGGGGACCTGAGCGCCAGGAGTCTGCTGCAAACAAAGGCCGAACTCCCAGGTTCTATGCCGAGATCCTGTCCCACTACAAGACCCTGCCATATATCGAGCAAGTTCAATACCCTGATAACTACGAAACGCGTCTGGCGCGTTTGGTAATAGAGCAAAGCGGCCCAGCCCCAACCAAGGAGAA
Organism: Pseudomonas folii; assembly: GCF_014357575.1. Taxonomy (GTDB): domain Bacteria; phylum Pseudomonadota; class Gammaproteobacteria; order Pseudomonadales; family Pseudomonadaceae; genus Aquipseudomonas; species Aquipseudomonas folii. The sequence goes on from NZ_JACONW010000048.1 coordinate 10,963, forward strand.
AGAATTCCGCGTTCTGACCCTTTTCGAGGTCATGGCCAAGTACAAATACGCCTTTGGCAAGGGCAACAAAGCTACGACGCAAGGCGTGTCGCCCTTGACGAGCGCCGACACGCCAGCGTCAGCTCAACCACCTGCAATCAAGACGAACAACTGATCTCCAGATGCTTCCCCCAATCAGGTGGACGCTGGGCGTAGCCAGCCATGCCCGGCTGCTCATTGAACGGATCACTGAGCACTTTATGCAGCCGGCGGACTTCTTCGTAGTCGCCGTTTTCGGCGGCGTCGATGGCTTGTTGTGCCAGATAGTTGCGCAGGATGTAGAGCGGGTTGACCGCATGCATGCGCGTTTGGCGTTGCTGGTCGGTGCCGTCGTCTTCGCGGCTGATCCGCGCCAGATAGCGTTCGGCCCAGCTGTCGAAGCCTTTGATGTCGACGAAGTCGTCACGCAGTAACTGCAACGCCTGAGCGGCTGGGTCGTTACCGAGGCGGCGGAAGAACAGGGTGTAATCGACGCCGCTGTTCTGCATCAGTTTGAGCAATCCACTGATCAGCTCTCCATCGTCGTCTTCAGCGTTGGTTAACCCCAGACGACGGCGCATCAGGTCCTGGTAATGGGCCTCATAGAGTGGCAGAAACAGGCCGATGGTCTCGCGCAGGGCATCGACGCTGATGAATGGCGTCAACGCCTGAGCCAGTGCGCTGAGGTTCCATTGGGCAATGGGCACCTGATTACTGAAGGCATATCGGCCTTCATGATCCGAGTGGTTGCAGATGAAGTTCCGGTCGAAATCATCAAGAAAAGCGAACGGCCCGAAATCGAAGGTGATGCCCAGAATCGACATGTTGTCGGTGTTCATCACCCCGTGGCAGAAGCCGTAGGCCTGCCATTTGGCGATCAGCTCGGCGTTACGCTCGACGATCTCCTTGAACATCGCCAGGTACGGTTCGGGTTGTTCCAGGCAATGCGGAAAGTGCATCGCCAGCACGTGCTCGCCCAGTTCCTTTAGCTGCTCAGGCTGCTTGGTGTAATAGAAGTATTCGAAGCTGCCGAAGCGCACATGACTTTTCGCCAGACGCAGCACCATCGCGGCGCGTTCCTGTTTCTCGCGCCATACCGGCGTGCTGGAGCCGATGACGCAGCCCGCACGACTGCTGGGTATGCCCAGCGCAAACAGCGCCTCGGAAGCCAGAAACTCGCGGATCGAGGAGCGCAGTACCGCGCGTCCGTCGCCCATTCGGGAGTAGGGCGTTTGTCCGGCGCCTTTCAAGTGCAGGTCCCAGTGTTCGCCTGCGTCGTTGTAAACCTCACCCAGCAGCAGGCCGCGGCCGTCGCCCAGGCGCGGGTTATATGAGCCGAATTGATGACCTGAATAGACCATCGCCCTTGGATCGGCATCTGCCCAGAGTTTGTGCCCGCTGAAGATTTCAGCGAACAGCGGCAGCTCGGCCTGGGCGGGATCAAGGTCAAGCAGGGCCAGTGCACCATCGCTGGCGACGACCAGGCGTGGCTCGGCAATGGGCTCAGGTAATACCGAAGTGGAGAACGCATCGCCCAGGCGGGCAAAACGATTGTCGAAGGTCAGTTCGTCGAGGGCTTTCACAGGCCTTCTCCAGCAGAATGTCCGAGCATTCTGCGGGGTTGATCCGGATGCGTCCAGTTGGTGGCTGGGTATAGGAGGCCGGCAGGTTCATCCGATGGCCGCGCTGTCTCGCAGAAAACATTGAACCTGTAGGAGCGCCACCCCGGTCGCTCCTACAGAAAAGAATTCCAGATCAAGTGGTTGTATGTTGTTTGATAACAGCTGCCGAGCTCCTATCAAACAAAATGCAAATTAATGGCTTGAAATGCATTTTCTGTAGGAGCTGCCGAAGGCTGCGAAGCATTTGTCCTGATACACCGCGATCGCAGCCTTCGGCAGCTCCTACAGGTCCAATGTTTGCTTCGCGACAGCGCTGTGTCAGGGCACAGAGCGATCTCCTACAGATTTCTGTAACCGGCTTTAATCCAGTCGCAACTCCGGCGGCTCTGGCTGATCCTTCGCCGCAGGTTTGACCTGCTCCGCAGATTCCAGCTTGAGCGGCCCGCTCGGTTTTGGCTCTTCGTCCGTCGGCACCAGCTTGTATTCCTGCCCGCTGAGATTCTTGAGGTAAACCTCCATCTGCCGGAACGAGATGTTGATGTGCTGCTTCTTGAATTCTTTATTGATGAAACGGTTGATCTCGTCGAGCACCGGGTTACGGTCGCCGAGATCGCGCACGTGCATGCGCAACTCATGATCCAGCGTGCTTTCGCCGAAGTTCAGGAAGTACACAATCGGCTCCGGGTCCTTGAGCACTCGCGGATTATCCCGTGCGGCCTTGAGCAGCAGGGTACGAACCAGATCCAGGTCGGAACCGTAATCCACGCCGAGTTTAAGAGTCACCCGGGTGATGGTGTCGGTCAGCGACCAGTTGATCAGTTGCCCGGTAATGAACGTCTTGTTCGGGACGATGATGTCCTTTCGGTCAAAGTCGGTAATGGTCGTGGCGCGGATGCGGATCTTGCTGACCGTGCCCGACAGGTTACCAATCGTAATGGTGTCGCCAATCCGCACGGGACGCTCAAACAGAATCATGATGCCCGAGATGAAGTTGGCGAAGATCTCCTGCATCCCGAAACCGAGGCCGACCGACAGCGCGGCCACCAGCCATTGCAGCTTGTCCCAACTTACGCCTAACGCCGAGAGCGTAGACACAAAGCCGATACCGGCAATGGCATAGGACAGCAAGGTGGTGGTCGCGTAAGCGCTGCCTTGGGCAAGGCTCAAGCGTGACAACACCAGTACCTCAAGCAAGCCGGGCAGGTTACCCGCCAGGACAAAGGTGATGCCGATGATCACCAGTGCGCCAATCATGTCGCCGAGGCTGATCGGCACCATGCTCATGGTAGCGCCGGTACCGCTGGTGTATTCGTACAGGGTGATGTTGTCCAGGTACGAGAACACGGTGATCAGATCCGACCACACCCAGTACAGCGCAGCCACGAAACCGGCCAGCAGTGCCAGACGAATCAGACGCAGCGATTGCTGGTTGACCTGTTCGATGTCGAGTGTGGGTTCTTCAACCACCGCATCGCCATCGCCCGCCTCTTTGGCAGCCTGACGCTTGGCCAGGGCGCGCTGATAGGCCAGACGTCGTGCCGCCACACTCAGACCGCGCACGAACGCTGCCTCGATGACCAGCCAAAGCATCATCAGGTACAAAGTGTCGATCAGGCGATCACTGAGTTTCAGCGCGGTGTAGTAGTAGCCGAAGCACACTGCGACAAACAGCGCGATGGGCAGCGCAGTAAACGCCAGTCCCATTGTTTTGCGGAACAGCGAAGCGTTGTGATTGCTTGGGCTGGTCAGCAGCAGGCGGCTAAGCAGCCAGGCCATCAGCGCGTAGCAGGTCAGTACCACGCCAATACCCAGAACGTCGTCAGCCAGTGCGGCGGGTTGATGCTCGGCCACCGCGACAACGGCAACCAGCGCCAGCACGACGAGGCCAAGCTTGCGTATCCAGCCCTGAAGGAATTCGACCTGGGCCTTTTCCCAGCGGAAATGCAGCTGTGCCACGCCGCCCGGCGCAAGGATCCGGTAGGCGGTGTAGAACACCAGCCACGCCAGTGCAATTTGTAGCAGTGCTTCGCCCAGATTGGCGTTTTGCCCCCGTGCGTCGATTTGCAGGGCGTAACCACACAGGGCCAGCGCCAGCGCAACCGGCATGGCCAGCAGAATATTGATCAGAATCGCCAGCGGTGTTTGCAACTGGCTGTCACGCTTGAAGTGGCCTATGTCCGCATGCAGCTTGTTGAGTTTGTTGTAGAGCGCTTTACGTCTCCAGGTCAGCACGCCGATCAATAGCAGCAACGGCAGGAACAGCAACGGTCGCTGGGTCAGTCCATCGCTCAATTCGCTGACGCTTGAGGCCACCGGCAAGGTTGCCACCTGCTTCTGCAGACGCGGCCAGATGCCCTGGAACCACTCCACATCGAGGGGCTTGTTGCTGGGGATCCAGAACATCTGCTCATCCAGCGTCTCGCGCAGGCTGATGGCCGTGCTGACCAATTGCTTCTGGTTGAGCTGCAAGGTGATGGATTCATTGAGCAGCGCGCTGAGTTCGCGGTTCAGGCGCTCCAGCAGATCGCTGCGGGTCACGGCCAGGTCCAGCAAGGTCTTGCGCAACTGTGGAGTAATGTCCGCAGGCTGTTGCGTGGCCAGCAGTTTTTCAACGTAGGCAACCGGGCTGCTCATGGCCTCACGCTGCTGATTGATCTCGAACTGATACAGGCGGATGTCTGCGATTTCGTCCGCCAGACCTTTGTCCAGTTGCAGGTGTGGCAACGACTGCTTCTGTTTATAGAGAATCTTCGACAGCAACAGGCTGCCGCGCAGCACGTTGATCTGCTCGTCCAGCGCCTGATCAGTCTGGGTCAGGTTGTCCAGCTGTTGTTTGGTCTTGAGGTTCTGCTGGGTCAGTTCGTTGAGGCGATCGGTGCCGCGTAGCAAATAGTCGGAGAGCTTGAGGTTGGCGGCGCTTTCGGTCGCCAGCAGGCTACTGCTCCCGGCTTTCTGCGCTTCCAGAGACAGCTGCGTCACGGTCTGCTGGGACTGGGCGCGGCGCTTGTCGTTGATCAGGGTTTGCAGCTCCTGGATTTCCTGCTCCTGGCGGCTGACCTTTTCTACCAGCAGGTCATGCTGGCTGTTGCCCAGATCCTGCAACTGGCTGTTGCCCGCCAGTTCCTGACGGCGCAACACGTTCAAGGCATTGATCGACGCCAGCTCAGCGTTGAGCTGATTGCGTTGTTCGGGGCTTAGGTTCTTACCGTTGTCTTTGCCCAGCTTGAGAATGGTGTTGATTTGCTGGATGCGGTTCTGGTTGTTACTGATTTCAGCTTGAGCGCGTTCAGGACGAGTCTGTGCGGTGATGACCATGCTGCTGGCATCGCTCAAGGCTTTTTGTAACTCGCCTTGCAGGGTGCTGCGTTCGCTGAGCATGTTTTCCAGCTGCGGCACGTCAAGACTGCCATAGCGCTGGGCAACGGGGATGATTTTGCTGCCTTTGAGGCGCGTCAGTTCCCGCTGGTTTTCGGAGATCTGTTTCTGTGCATCGTTCAGTTGCTGCTTGAGCGCAGTGAGCTTCTTCTCGTTATCGCTTTTGCTGTCGATAAAGCCCAGGGTCTGTTCCAGCACCTGCTGCAGCGCTTTTTGGTCGGCGTCCGGCAGTTTGCGGTCGGCGATCTTGTCCAGGCTCTGCTGCACGGCCTCGCGCGTGGGTGGATCGGCAGCCAGTACCGGGAAAGACGACAGGCACAAGCCGAGCAGGATGGCAGCAAAGAAATTACGCAGGGGCAACATAGACACCGGTCGAGCTGATCGAATAGAAGGGCAGTTTAGAGGAACAACCCAGGGCCTGGGTTGCTTCCTTCGGGGAATCTGACGCCGACTTTGAGGATCTTGTTCCCCTCCATCACAGCAACTGTCCAAATAGTTCCATTCCATTCGATCTGATCGCCGACAATCGGCTCGCCGCGATTCTTCTGCACAATGAACTGGCTCAGCGGCATGTTGCCGTCCTGCCCATCCAGTTTCAGACCGTACAAGGCAGCAACCGCGCTCAGTTGAGCGTCACCTTCCAGTACGAAGTCGCCGAAGAAGCGCAGGTCCAGACCGCGTTGCGGCGCCTGGCTGAACAGTTTGCCCAAGGCTGGCAGGTCATGTTCGTGACCGATAACACACAGCAGGTCATCGACTTCCAGTGTTGTACTACCCGACGGGTGAAGCAGTTGCTGGCCGCGGAACAGGGCGGCGATGCGCGTGCCTTCGGGCATTTTCAGTTCGCGCAGGGCGGCACCGATACACCATTTTTCTGCACCAAGACGGTAGACGAACAACTCCCACTCGCTGGTGACGTGGACTTCCAGCGGCGCACGGGAAATCGGTGCAGGCTCGGGCGGAACGGTCACTTTGAGCAGCTTCGCCACCCACGGCAGGCTGGTGCCTTGAACCAACAGCGAAACCAGCACGATAAAGAACGCCAGGTTGAAGTACAGCTGCGCATTCGGCAGGTTGGCCATGAGTGGGAACACCGCCAGAATGATCGGTACTGCACCGCGCAAGCCCACCCAGGCAATAAACGCCTTTTCACGTCCGTGGAACGCTTTGAACGGCAGCAATCCCACCATTACCGAAAGCGGGCGCGCGACGAGAATCATCCACAATGCCAGGCCCAGTGCCGGGATCGCGATCGGCAGCAGGTCGTGGGGCGTGACCAACAGGCCCAACACCAGAAACATGCCGATCTGTGCGAGCCAGGCCATGCCGTCAAGCATGTGCAAAATACCGTGACGGCTGCGGATCGGGCGGTTGCCCATGACCAGACCACACAGGTAAACCGCCAGAAAACCGCTGCCGTGGATGGCGTTGGTCAGGGCAAACACGGCTAAACCGCCAGAAATAACGAGAATCGGATACAGACCGGTCGCCAGATTGATGCGGTTGACCAGCTGCAACATGAGCCAGCCACCGCCCAGGCCAATCACGCCGCCGATACCGAATTCGCGAATCAGATGGACCAACAGGCTCCATTCCAGATTGGTCTGGCCGTTGGCGAGCATGCCGATCAGGGTCACAGTGAGGAACACCGCCATCGGGTCATTACTGCCGGATTCGATTTCAAGGCTGGCGGTTACCCGCTCATTCAGGCCTTTGCCGCCCAGCAGGGAAAACACCGCCGCCGCGTCCGTTGAGCCGACGATCGCGCCGATCAACAGGCCCTGAATCATGTTCAAATTAAACAGCCAGGCCGCGACCATGCCTGTCAGAGCCGTAGTAATAAGGACTCCGACGGTTGCGAGGGACAGCGCGGGCCACAACGCTACCCGGAAACTGGATACCCTCGTGCGCAACCCGCCGTCGAGCAAAATCACGGCCAGCGCGAGGTTGCCCACCAGATAGGCGGTGGCGTAGTTGTCGAAAATAATTCCGCCGCCATCCACGCCCGCAACCATACCGACCGCCAGGATGATCACCAGAATCGGGATGCCCAGACGTGAGGAAATCGAACTGACCAGAATGCTTGCACCTACCAGCAACGCGCCGATCAAGAACAGGCTGTTGATGGTTGTGGCATCCAAGGGCATTTCTCCATGCAGAAAGGTCGATAAGAAAATAAAGGTGGCACGTCATGACCATGCAGTCACCGTGCCAACGGATTCTAACCTGTTGAATTGGTTGGCTGTCAAAGCATTGCTGTTGATTGGCTGAACAGAGGTGTTTATCGCCTGTAGGGATGCCGCAACCGGGTGCATGCAACCCTGAATACATACGTGGGACCGGCTTTAGCCGGGGAGACTGCGTTGTTGACGATAAAGACATTGTGAATGTACCGGCCCCTTCCCGGCTAAAGCCGGTCCCACTTCGTATTATCCGTCTGCGGAAAACATACATAAGTACCGCCAACCCCCGCATCGAACCTGATCACGTGCATGCTTTTCTCACTCAAGGAAAGCCACATGCATCGTCCACCTGTTGAACCCGCATTAACCTTTACCCAAGGCACTGCCGACGCCCGCTACCTGACGGATGAGCAGCAGCTCAAGCAGATCGCCCGGCAATTTGTCGAGGACTACCCCGATATCCACGGCACGGCGTATGCCCAGGCCAGCAAGCTGCTGCTGACGCACACCGGCAAGCGCCTGGACCCGGAAAAAGTCTATTGGCACCGCTTTCACAACGCGATGAGCAGTCCGCGAACGTTTACCGGCTGGCAACATTCGGGAGTGCCCTACGAGTCGATGAATTTTGTCGAGTTGCTGCTTCGGCGCTTCACTGCACATGACCAACTGGCCAGCGACGAGCTTCAGCTCTATGGCGGCTTTTACACCGATGGCCCCGCGCACGGCGTGTTCGATGAACGCAATGAAGTGCGCTTATTGCCCATGCAGGTCATGAATGACTTCTGGGCGCTGGATTTCAACCAGTTGTTTCAGGCTCGAATGGACAGCTTCTGGGTGCAGCACAGCGACAATTTTTGCACGCTGGCCCGCTCACGCTTTCTGGCCGCCGCCGGTCAGCAACTGCGCGCGGGCCAGCTTACGCTGAGCCAATTCAAAAACCTCATGGGCGCAGTGGTTGGCAAGCTTGAACCGGTCATGACCCTTTCTACCCTGCACACCAGGATTAATGCGCCCCGCGGTATAACCTTGCGCTCCTTCGATATCGGCGGTTACCCGTGCAGTGAAAGTTTTCGCGTGGTGAGTGATACGGGTTGGCAGATTCTTTATTTTCCCGCTGATGAACAGCCCTTTCATGTGTTTGCCTCCGATAGCGACCTTTATCACTGGGTGCAACGCTGCTTGAGTCAGCCAGCAACGCGCTCGGCTTTCATGGCGCTGTTTTTGCGCACTCATTCCGCACAGCAACAGCATCAGGCGCAATTCGATGACAATGCCCAGCGGATAGTGCAGACACCCTGGGTCGCCGGACAACGTCTGATCAATTCCAGCAGCAGGACCATTCCCGGAAATGCTTTCGAGTATTTGCGCGACCTCGCCAGGCAGCAGTTGCAAGAAGATGCACGCGTTCTGCTGACGTCCAACTCAGACCTGCGTAAACGCATGTGGATGGGGTATCTGGATGCGTTCATCAGCGTTTTCGGCAGTTTTGCCCCATTGGGATGGCCGATGGCGTTGACATTGGTAGGCGCTGGAGCCGTCAACGTCGGGTTGAGAACCGATCAGGCTATTAATGGGAAAAGTGCCAGGGAGCGTAAGGCCGGTCTCGTCGGCGCAATATTCAATGCGATATTTCTGCTCTTCAACCTGCCAACCCTGGTGGGGCTCAGCAGGGCGGCGAGCGTCCGTCCGGTCAGCGAGCCCGCTGGCGTGGAAGCGTCTGCAACAGAAAGCAGCGGTATCACGCCTTCAAACGAGATGATCACGCTGGTAGAAATTCGCGACCCCCTTGAAGGGCTGGAGGGCAACGTAATATTGGCTGCCGATGCGCCGACGGCGGTCGGGCGCATGCAGGGCATTCAGCAGTTGGCGAACGGTGAAACCTGGATCAACCTCAATGACATGCCTTACCGGGTGCTCTACAGCGATGAACTCAATAGCTGGCGTATCGTCGACCCCACCCACGCAACTGACAGCAATGTTGTTCGGGCAGTACGGCTGAATGCGTTGCAGGAGTGGGAACTGGTGGATCAGCCGGAAGGCTCCGCTACGCTGCCGACAGCAAATCCGCTGTCGCCCACCAAACCCTACGCGACAGTGCGTTCGTCCTTTTGGGACATCCACATGCAGTTCAATCTGCCGGAAGAAGAGCGTTTCTCTCAAATGGCGCTGGCGCGACAGGAAGCGGTAATCAATGTGCGTGAGGTACACGCCGATGACCTGATGCTGGAGACGCCGACGGGCTCAAGGGTCGTCATAGACAGCAGCGGCAACGAGCATTGGGTCTTCAAAGCCGCGAACGGAGATTTTGCGGGCGATCGTATCAAGCCTTATAGCATCAGGGATTCGATGTTCAATCAGTTCTTGCGCACGGGATCCTCACAGGGCGAAGGGCAGGCAGGGCTGATCGAAGATCTGGCGGATGACCTGCTTGAGGTGGGGCGTAACAACGATGTGAGCCTTTATCGTGGCGGTAGCGCATTGCGGGGCACCTCGGGACATTTTTTCCGCAGTGGCCGGATCAAGCCCGGGAATGTTCTGGTCACCACTGATATCACCTCATTCAGCGAAAATCCCTTCATCGCACGCGTCTTTTGCAGCAGTCAGGCAGGGCAAGATTCGGCAGCCTTCGCGCTGACCCAGGAGCAGATCACCTTTGACGACAGCGCAGTGGTCTTTGAACTGCCAGCAAAACATTATCTGGGGGGCATACCGGTGGCTCTTTTTTCCGAGACTCCGCAGGAGGCCGAATCGATCTTCATGCCCGGACACTACTTCCTGATCGACGGTATCCAGGAAGTCACCGGCCTCAACTTCAAGTTCATGAGGGTTCAGCTCACTGAAATTCCTCAGCCCAAGACCTGGCACGTGCTGCTTGATATGCGCACCGGCGAGCCTTTCAGCCGCGAGCAGTACGCAGCGAAGCTGGGTGATGAAGGCAAGCCGCTGGTTGACCGATTCTTCCCTGCGCCTGATGAAGCATTGAGCGTCTAGCCGGGTTTTCCATTCCTGATGGTTGAGTGCCTATTCTGCGATGCTCTGGAGAAACCCGATCGTTGATCAAATCCCACGATGCGTCGCAGAGTTTGTAACGCTACGTTATGCGGGCCACCAGCCAATCGTGGCGGTAATTCCAACCGCATCGACTTTTCGTAGAAACCCTGAAGAAATATGTTTACTGGCCTGTGTAGAACAGCTCTTATAATGAGTAGAGAGAAAAGCATAACCGGGGTGGCGATCTTATGATCTACAGTAGGCCGAAAATCCACAAGCTAAAAAGTCTTTTATCATAAGGCTGGATACATTATGCAAACCCTCAGAACCTATGTAAGAAAAACGCATCTCGGGTCTTTTTTCTTATTTGTTTTCATGTTGGTTCTTTTGGTGGTTTACTCGACTGCCTTCAATCTGTTCGATGATTCTGATTGTAATAACTATAATCACACGGAAAAGTTAAATGGAGGTACGAAAAAAATCGGCAATGAAACGTTCCTGATAACTATTTGCGGGGCCGGGGTAAATAATAGTCTTTTTGATGGCGATGGTATGGAAAGGGTCCGATTGACCATTTTCGACGATCAAGGCGAACTGTTAGCCAGAAGATATTATAAGGTTTTTTGGGACGGCCAGCCCGGGCATGAACCGCTGAAGGTTTTCGAAAACAATATTATCTATCAAGATGACAAGGGGCAGAAAGACCACACAATCACGATGCCTCCCACACGCCTGGAATGGATGAGGGCAAGACTCCCCCTGTAACTATCGTTCCTTCGCTCTGGAGAAGACAGATCCTTGATCGATTTCCACGATGCGTGCCTCCAGCCAATCACGGCGGCAATTCTACCCGCACCAACTTCTTGTACAAACCTGGTAGGGTAACCTGACAGGTTGACGTTCCATGTCGAACACATCAGTTTCCTGTATGGACATTAGATCCTCAAAAGCATCACTGCCGTTTTTATCTATAAATTTCTTTTCAATGTCATAAGTTGCAAAGCATTGTAGCCAGTTTATTTTGACTTCATCAAAAATCAATTCTTCAAAATGGCCATCGTTCCATAAAAAAGGTACGCAGAGATATAGGTGAGGCATCTTGGTTCTTGGACAGTATTCATCAACAGCGTTTTCCACGCTAGGCATCTTGAGTGCTTCCAGTAAAATTTGAAGGCTGAAGTATCGATTCATAAATAGATCGCAGTTGCTTGGCGTACTGCTTAGAGTTAGGTATTCTGATTTTCTTCAAGTAAGACTCTAGCCTCTCCGGTTGGGATTTAAGGATGTGTAGTTCAATCAGGTAGATATTTAGAAAGCTTCTATAGAAGGGAAGAGTCTCTACTAGAACGTCATCCTCATCTTCACTATGTCTTCCTTCCTGCTGGTTCTCAGTTCCTTCTATACCTTTCAGTTTCGCAATCACGTAAATCCCGCAAAAAAGCGTGTCACTTGCGATTTCTTCAAGATCTTTTATGGTCGCACTTGCCGCGTTGATGTTTTCGATGTCATATTCCAGTAATGTGTCAGAGATGACTTTATCACTCACCGCTAGTTTCAGGTTTTGAACCATTTGCTCCAAGAGGTTTGAATAAATCTCCCCCTCAATCCAGCTTCGGGCATCTTGCAGGCTTACCATAGGTCTACTCCTTTAATTATATTTACAAGCCTATAATATGTGTGTCTAATTTTATCGGTGTCTCGTGCTTCGATGGTGTCAGATTAAGAATATACTTGTAAAGGATTTATAGTTCTCTCCAATCCAGCCGACCCTGCCTGATAAACCACCGATTTCAGGGTGATAACATCTGGACGTGTTTTACGCATTGTTAAAGAGCATTCGGTCGAATCCGGCTTGGTGTCAGGCTTGATATGTAAATTTTTTAATGTCAGTCGATGTCTAAAAAATCGTCATTATCCATGTAGTAGTTCAAGGCTCGAATGATAATATTCGTGTCTGCAGTTTTTTTCTGATTGTATATATTGCTTAAGACATCATTGAATTGCTCTCCGTAATACAGGAGCTCAAGCTCGTTGGAGGTCACGAACTCGCTGTAAATCTCTTTGTCGTTTATAATTATTGGGTAGTGATCCAAATAACAGATTGTTTCAGGTGTTATGGTCTCTATTTCCTCCTGCGTGTACAGGCACAGATCGTCTATCATCGCTGATCCAGGTGTTAATGCCTTGATCAAGTCTGCAATGATGATAGGGTTGCCAATGCTTAAAGTGTTCATCAGTATGCTCCACCCTCTCACTCATTTTATCAAAGAGCAACCAACGCCCTTGTTTTCGTACAGGCACTTTTAAGGCGAAAGCTAGAATTCTAGTTTCGCGTCGTAAAAACTTTGCTCGATATCAATAAAGCTTATGCCTTTTAAGTTTTCTGACTCTATAGCTCGTTTTAGGCTCGGAGAAAAAACATATTCATTCATTAGCATTTCGCCGCAAATAAAAAAATCTAAATCAATGTCCTTCTTCTTAATGACAAATTTTGTTATCGAGTCGTAAATGTATCTGTCATTGTGGTAGATGTCTTTTTCAGGCAGGTTTGTAATCGGGTCTTTTCTGGTTTCATAAACGGCGTTCTTTTGGTCCAGCAAGCTCCTTATTTCTCGGCTGCGTAGAAGATAGTACTTTTGCGGTGGTGTGGGTGATTTGCATCCTTGAAGGTGGACGCGGATTTCCACGGTATCAATTCTGCCATGGCGGAAAAGCTTAATTATTTTCAGCATTTTTTCAGAGCAGATGAATTCGCTACCGAAATAAAAGAAATCGGTCTCCAGGTTTTTGTGCCTGGCAAGGAACTCGATGAGGGTTCCCGGTTGAGGAAATCTCGGGTCTGAAAAGTCATTCGAATTCCAGTCATGGGGTTGAAGCTCCCCATAAACACCGCCCTCAGGACAGCCTTTACCACCCGATTTATAGTTGATTAAAAACACCATTGCCCCCTTGGCATAGCGTTCCAACATTGTTGATTTTTTACATTGCTATCTGGGATGTTCACTCGCCGCCTGTCTATAGATTCAGCGCCAGTGCAGTTCCATGTCCAAGAGCCTTCCTTCTGTGACAGCAGTATCAAGCTTTGCGACATCACTTTCTACCAGCGTCGAATAGTCTCATGGGCACCCCAATCTTCCGGTCGATTCAGGTTTTATACGAAAAATACTGCCGCATACAACCCAGGGTGCAAGCCAAGGTGACCATAGCTGCGAAGCTTTTGACCAGCTTGTCGTAACGAGTGCCTATTCTGCGGTCCACCGATTTTCGTACAAAATCTGATCATCGAGTCATAGCTGCGGTGCTCTTCGCAGGTAGGTAATTAAGTACTGCACATCCTCCATCCTTTGCTGATTGGATAAGCACTCAATGCATCCAAAGGAATGGAAAAAATGGCGTCTAAAACAACTGGTTTTGACCGTGCAGCACTTCACCAACGTCGCTCCAGCGATGAGTCCCGGCTCAAGAGAATGGCGCGCCGGTTCCTCAGTGACTACCCCGATATTCACGGGCAAGCCTATGTTCAAGCACGCAGGATCCTGAAAAAACACTCCGCCGTGCACCTCGACCCGGACAAGGTGTACTGGCATCGCTTTACAGACGGCACCCGCTCCAGCCCTCGGACTTTCACTGGGTGGGAGCATGTTGGTCAGCCCGCCGAGTCCATGACGCTGGTGGAACTGGTCATGCACCGCTTCAGCGCTCAGGACCAGGATGCAACGCCCGGCACGCTGCAACAAATGGGCGGCTTCTACACTGATGGGCCAGAGTGCCGGGTTTTCAATGAGCGCAACGAAGTCCCTCTTCTGCCCCGTGATGTGCTGAATGATTTCTGGGCCGCAGATTTTGCGTCCACCTACAAAAGCGCAGTGACGCACTTCTGGGCCGCGCATGGCGAGAACTTCCGCACCCTTGCCAAGGCGCATTTTCTCGCCGCTGCCGCCAACGCGAAGCGGGCCGGCAGGTTACAGGACGGACAGTACCGGACAGTTATCCATGCAGTGGCGTCTTCAGTGCCGGATGTCATGACTGGCGCGTTGCTCCGTGCGCGTATCACTCCGCAACCGGGCATCACGTTTCGTAGTTTCGACATTGGAGAGTACATCGCCCATGACATTGTTCGAATTGTCGATGGCAGTGGCGCCCAGATTCTGTATATGCCCGCGCAGAGGCCCGCTTTTCATTTCTTTGCCTCTGAAGCTGCGTTGCAAAGCTGGGTGTTGGAACAATGCGCAACTGATGTGTCGCGCTCGGCTTTCACGCTGCATTTCTTTTCCTCGCAGGCGGCAAAGGAGCAGGACGGTGGAGTCTTTGACAGCTGGATCGGACAACTGCAACGGCATGAATGGTCCGATCAAAAAGTCATCAATCGCGTCGATCATGAGATTGTCACAGATGTGTTTGAGCATCTGCGTGAACTCGCTCAGGCCAACATGAATGCGCAGGCGCATCTGCTGCTGACGTCGAACTCCGACCTGCGCAAGCAGATGATGATGGGGTATCTAAACGCCTTCACTCAGGTGTTCGACGGGATCGCGCCATTGGCGTGGCCATTGACCCTGACCCTCGTGGGCGCCGCTCTCACCAATGTCGGCCTGAGCATTGATCAGGCCCTTAACGGCAACACGTCGAGACTGCGCAAGGCCGGGGTGATCAGCGCCATTCTGAATTCGGTTTTTGTGGTGTTCAACCTGCCGGATCTGGCGGGGGCGGGCGTCGCGTTGTCGGACTCGGGTGCTGTGATTGAGACGGTGGAGGACTGGGTGCCCGCTTATAACAGCGAAGCGTCGTTGGCCGAACTGCGCGGTAACGTGATTCTGGACGAAGACATCGTTGATGCCTCCGGACATATGCGGGGCATCAGGGTGCGGGCTAACGGTGAAACGTGGATTGAAATCCACAATCTGCCCTATCGCGTTTCATACAACAGCTCGCTGCGAACCTGGACCATCGTCGACCCTGAAAACCCGTTTGCCTTTTTTGGCTTCAAACCGGTGCGACTCAATGCGCACGATGACTGGGAGCTGTTGGCTCCACCTCAGCTGGCAGGGGGCTCTCCACTCGATGACGTCTCAGGTTCAACGTCGCCGTCTGCGCCTCAGTCTCACTCGATGGTCTCGACCAAATCCGCGTTCTGGGACACCTACATGCGCTTTGATCTGCTCGAAGAGGAGCGACTTTCCAAGATCGCCCTTGCACGACAGAAAGCGGTAGTGGATGACTGCGTTCGCGAGTACGACCCAGACTCGGATTTCGACTCGGACATGGACACCGGTGGCTTCATCCAAACCGATGAGGACGGTAACAGGCTGTTGGTTGACGCCTGGGGCGACGAGCATCGGTTGTTCAAAACCGAGGGGGAATACATGGGTGGCCGCGTATCGGATTACACGGCACGCGACGCAGATTTCAACGTCTACCTGCGCACCGGCGAATCGACACTCCCTAATCAGATCGAAATGATCGAAGAACTTGCCGAGGATATCGACAGCATCGGTTGCAACAACGACGTTGACCTCTATCGCGGCGGCAGTGGTCATCGCAGTACGTCGGGCATTACGTTTCGTAGCGGGAAGATCAAGGCAGGGGATATTCTGGTCAACACCGACTTCACCTCCTTCAGCGAAAACCCCTACGTGGCGCGCATCTTTTCCAGCAGCCAGGGCGGCGTGCAGTCGCATATTTTTCAATTACACATCAACGACGGTGCCGTGATCAGGTTCGACGACACATCCATCGTTTTCGAATTGCCGAGCAAGACCTATCGCACGGCAACGCCTATATCGCCATTTTCGGGCGACTGGGAGGAGGCCGAATCAGTCTTCAAGCCCGGTACCTATTTCAGGATCGAAAGCATTGAGGAAGTGGTGGGCGAGCATTTCAAATTCATCAAAGTGCGCTTGAGCGAAAGCCCGGCAGGTCGGCATCGCACAGGAGAGCCAGCAGGCCGGATCTTTGACCTGCGCACCGGCGAGCCTTTCAGTCGCGAACAGTACGCCGCGAAACTTGGACCGCAGGGCGCATCGCTGCTGGACTTGTTCTTCCCGTCGGCGACCTGATTCAGAACCAGTCGTCCTGCATGGCCAGACACAGGTCATCACGAGACTCAAGAATCGCCAACTCGTGATGACAGCCCGGTATTTCCCACGTCAGGAAGTATCGGGCGGCCTGCAGTTTGCCCTGATAAAAAACCTTATCGGCCTCGCTGCCGTCAGCGAGGCCTTGCTGTGCATGAATCGCCTGTTCCAGCCACCGCCAGCCGATCACCGTATGACCGAACACCTTGAGGTACAGCGCCGAGTTCGCCAGGGTCGCGTTCACTTTTCCTAACGCCAGATCACCCAGCAGGCCGAGTGTCACGGCTTGCAGGCGCGCCACCAATTGCTTCAGTGGTTGACGTAATTCGGTCAATGCTTCATGTGCTTGAGCGCGTTGCGAGGTTTCGGCAATCAGCCGCAATAACTGTTTAAGACCTGCACCACCGTTTTGTGCCAGCTTGCGGCCCAACAGATCCAGTGACTGGATACCGTTGGTGCCTTCGTGGATCGGGTTCAGACGATTGTCACGATAATACTGCTCCACCGGGTATTCCCGTGTGTAGCCGTGACCGCCAAGAATCTGAATCGCCAGCTCGTTGGCTTTCAGGCAAAACTCCGACGGCCAGGCTTTGACGATGGGCGTGAGCAAGTCCAGCAACTGCTGTGCTTGCTGGCGAACCTCTTCGGTCTCGCCGGTGGTGGTATCGTCGAACAGCCGAGCGGCATACAGGCCTAGATCGAAAGCGCCTTCCACGTAAGCTTTTTGAGTCAGCAGCATGCGCTTGACGTCGGCGTGCTGAATGATTGGCACAGGGTTGCTATCCGGGCTTTTACTGTCTGGCAGACGTCCTTGTGGCCGCTCGCGAGCGTAATCCAGCGAATACAGATAACCCGCGTAACCGAGCATGACCGCGCCCATGCCTACACCGATTCGCGCCTCGTTCATCATCTGGAACATACAGTTCAGGCCCTGATGCGGCTTGCCCACCAGATAACCCACACAGTGACCGTTATCGCCGAAATTAAGCGCCGTTGATGTGGTACCGCGCCAGCCCATCTTGTGGAACAGCCCAGCCAGAACCACATCGTTACGCGGGCCGAGGCTGCCGTCTTCGTTAACCAGAAACTTGGGCACGATAAACAGCGAAATACCTTTGACTCCGGCAGGCGCATCCGGGAGCTTGGCGAGCACCATGTGCACGATATTTTCAGACAGCTGATGATCGCCGCCGGAGATAAAAATCTTGTTGCCGCGCAGACGATAGCTACCGTCGTCAAAAGGCTCGGCACGGGTGCGAATGTCTGAGAGTGATGAACCCGCGTGGGGCTCGGTCAGGGCCATGGTGCCGAAAAAGCGGCCTTCAATCATCGGTTGCAGGAAGCGCTGTTTCTGCTCGTCGCTGCCAAAGCTTTCGATCAGGTTTGCAGCGCCCATGGTCAGGAACGGATAAGCCGTAGAGCCTGCATTCGCAGCCTGGAAATGGGCAAAGCAGGCTTGCGACAAAAGTGTCGGCAACTGCATCCCGCCGTCCTCGAAGCGGCGCGCTGCATTTAGAAAGCCCGCCTCAAGAAACGCATCAACGGCAGGTTTGATCTCGGGGATCAGAATCGCCTCGCCATTTTCATAGCGCGGCTCGTTTTCATCGGCCTTGCGGTTGTGTGGCGCGAAGTATTTTTCGGCAATGGTACGGGCAGTGCCGATCGCCGCATCGAATGTCTCGCGATTGTGCTCGGCAAACCGCTCACGCCGTGTCAGCGCTTCGGCGTCCAGCACTTCGTAAAGCTCGAAAGCCAGATTGCGGGAACTGAGCAGCAACTCGGACATGACCCTGTACCTTTTTGTGGGAGTGGGTTGAGTCTAAGCGTGTGTGTTTGGGCTGCACAGGATGATTGATTTGGGTGATGGTGGGGGAAAGCAGGCGTGAGGCTGCTTGGCAGGCGCTGCTCATCAAAAAAATTTAATCACCTGATCTGGAATGCTTTTCTGTAGGAGCTGCCGAAGGCTGCGAAGCATTTCTCCTGATACACCGCGATCGCAGCCTTCGGCAGCTCCTACAGGCCCAGTGTTTGCTGCGAGACAGCGCCGCGTCAGGTAGGAGGCAACTTGTTGCCGAGACGACCTGTCTGGCTGGAATTTATCGAGCTTCAACTCCCGCTAATGAGCGATCCAGTTCGGTCCGGGCCATGCCGATCAGGTGAACGACGGAGAAGGCCAGGTCGCGTTTCGGGCCGTTTAGGCTGTCGCCGGATTCGTAGGCGGTTGCTGCTGCGCAGCGTAGGAGTTCGGAGACGTGTAGCAAGGATTTTTCGAGTGAAGTTTGCGATGTGACTGGCGTTACTGTTGTCATGGTGAGTATCTCTCTGGGGCCACCTTTCAAACGCTGCTAAACGAATAAGGGGTGGCGGCTTTGTCGCGGGTTAGCAGACCGGGTACCCACCAAAACCGGCGCGCCCGAAGGCGCCCCGCGCAAAGCCGCCATAAACGGTGTTGTTGCGCGGTGGATACGGCAGGCTGCTAAACCCGATCACTGATGAGCAGTGACCGACGCAGCCTAGAGAGACAAGAACACCCACGCAACGGGGTCAGGAGTCTCTAGGAAGTTTCACGCAGAAGAAAGGGAGAAGCCTGTCGGAAACGCCCAATTTACAGGGCGTTTCGTTAGCGAAAGTAACCGGGTTGCTGTGGGATATTCCCGCATCCCACCCCCGCGCTGTCGTGGGACCGGCTTCAGCCGGGAAGAGTCCAGCGCAGTCACTGATGTCTGGTTGTCAGCAAAACCGCCTTCCATCCTAAAAGCCAGCTCCCCGTCCGGTGTATAGAAAAAGAGAGATAGCTGCAAGAAACGCGACCTCTAGAGCATCTACAGGGCGTAAGTAACCTGAAATAAGAAGGAGCATTTTTATTAAAGGTGAGCGGGTAGTCTTCTGAGTCATAGATTGGTTTGGCATCAGTAAAGTAGCTAATTCTTCTAAGTGAGGGCTAGCTGGTTGTTATCTAAGAAATTTATGTCTGAAGGTCGGGCTTGGCTGTTTTTGCACGTTAATGCTTGCCAAGTTATGCTCGGAATGCGTTCGGATAGTCCGGCGTGAACTTTACAGGAGTTTGATCATGACAAGTGTTGGAGATATAAAAAAGGCGCGAATCTATGACGTTGATCCACCGGGGCTGGAGTTTCCGTCCTCTGTTGGGGGCGTAGCGCTGGTTATTGACTTCCCTCGTTCGGGCGATGATTTAAAAATCTATATTCGAGGGTTTCTGAGTCCGGAGTTTACGAAAACCATTACGAATGCTGTTTTTCCGCTGACGGAACCCGTACCGCAGAATCTAATTGATGCAAACGCTGGGTCGTTATTGCAATTTCAGTACTCAATCACGGATCCTCTCACCGGTATTACTTTGCTCTCGGGGCTGACCTATATGCAGACCTGATTTGTCCAGTAACTGGACTTTGTGAATCGTTTATTGTGAGGTTTTCGCGCTCTGTAGCCGCGGCCGCTTTGTGTTTGCTGCTGCGCTCTTATGCGGGAAGCAAAAAACTCGTGGGACCGGATTTAGCCGGGAAGAGGCCGGGACAGACGCTGAATTTTCATCAGTAGAAACACCGCCTTCCCGGCTAAAGCCGGTCCCACGTCGTCAATCAGCTTGCGGACGAATATAGAATCTCCTGCAGTGATACGGGGCTTACGCCAGCAACCTCAACAGCGTGGTAGTCGACCCTGACGTGCCGCCAACCACGATCTTGCCATCAGGCTGGACCATCACGCCTTTCACGAACCCGATCTGGTCGTCAGTAAAGGTGATTGAGCCTGTGCCGTCATGACCGAATTCGATGTCCAGCAAACCATCAGGCAGATAGCGGGTCAGCTGGTTTCCAGTCATCACCCCGCGATTAGCCACCAGGATTCTGCCATCGGCGTGCAGTGTCATGTCTTCGCCTACCTCGCCAGGCATGCGCAATGGTTCGCCACGGTTGAAAGTGGCGTCGATTCGGCCTGTGGCGGTCAGGCGAATCAGATAGCTGGCCGCACCAATATCGGAGCCGGAGCCGTTGATGAGTGCAAGGATTTTACCATCGGGCAATTCAATCACTCGGCGGCAAGCGCTGTAGCGAGCATTGACCATCCTGATGGAATACACGCCGGCGTTGGCAAAATCTTGATCCAGTTGCCCCGTGCGGTTCATACGCAGGATATAACCCTCATTGCCAACTTCCCCGGCCAGATAAAACGACCAGCTGTCAGCACATCGCGCCATGTGCAAAGTAGACACATAACTATTGCCAGTCAGGAAAGTTGCTTTCCCCCCTATACCAAACTCAGGCTCTTCAGTTTCGTCGTTGCGGCAATAAATCACACCACCATTACGATCTGAGGAGGCCAGCAGGACCGCATCACCCATCCCCAATACTCGTGGGGTGGAGTATTGCGGCCCCTCGGCCAAATCCATGAAGTACATGAGTCGCCCTTCGTGGTCATATCTGAGCAGCGGAAGTTGGCTGGACGCTGCACCTGTGACGAAGAAGGATCCATCAGACAGCCTGGCGATGCTACTGGCGCTCGTTGCCAGAATGCTTGGAGGTGCGATGGTCAGGCCATCCTGCCGGTCGCCGAAGCGGGTGTCGAAGTTACCGTTAAGGAAAAGCGAGGCAACGCCCGGAATGGACAACTGCGGTGTTTGTCGCTCGTAGGCCCCATAGATCATCAGTCTTAGCCCTGATTCATCGGTGGTGACGCTCGACAGATCATTGCGAAAGTTGCCTGGCGGGCGGACATCGAGTTTACCGTTTTCACCAAATTCAGGGTCAAGTTCAGTTCGTTGATTTTGAGTCATTAGTTAATTCTCTAGTTGCGGTAATTATATATTTTCGAAAGAGGTTTTTGATCAATCGATAATGCGTTTAATCACAGCAGATAAAAGAATTCAATGCTTTTCTGAAAGCTGATTGTTCAGCGTTTACTGGGATTTTTTTCGGTGGGTTCTGAAGTATGTAAAGCTCATTTTGTAGCGAATCAATAAGTGCCTTAGTTGTCAAGAAATCAAATTATGGGCAATAAAAAAGAGAGCCTGCGCTCTCTTTTTTATTGTTGGTCAGCCCATCAACCGATGGTCATCAAGCTCGCATTACCGCCCGCAGCTGCGGTGTTGACGCTCAATGCGCGCTCTATCACCAGACGCTCCAGCGCAACGTTGGTTTCGCCATGGGACAAACCGTTGACGCCGACGATGGCACCCGGGCGCAGGGCCACTTGTTCGCATACTGCGCGTAATTGGTCCGAGTCGCCGTGGTGCAGAACAGCGTCGATCAGCACCTCGTCTTTGGTCCAGTCAGCCACTAGCTTTATGCGCGCTTGAACTTCTTTTGGCAGGCGAGCGCGTAGCGGTTTGCCAAGCGAGTTATCCGACCAGATCGCTGTGCTACCCACTGCCAGAACGGCAGCCAGTTGAATCAGCAGATCGCTTTCTGCCTCGGCCAGGCACAGCACATGTTCGCGCGGCAGGATGCTGTAGCTGTTGCGCTCGCCGGTCGGGCCTGCCAGCAGGCGAGTGATACCGCTTTGCGATTGCACGGCGAACTGGCTGCACAGCTGTTCCAGTTCAGGTTGCTGATTGCTGATGGCCCAGCTTTTCAGTGCCTGCAACGGCTGGCTCAATGCTTCGCGCATGCGGGTATCCGGTGTCGCCAAGGCGTCGCCACGTACGAACGATTGCTCGATGGCATCCACCGGTCGGGTCGACAGCAGGCGATACAGATACAGCGGGCCACCGGCCTTGGGACCCGTGCCCGACAGACCTTCGCCGCCGAACGGTTGCACGCCTACCACGGCACCGACGATGTTGCGGTTAACGTAAACGTTGCCCGCGTTGACGTTGTCGATGACCTTGGCAATCGTCTCGTCGATGCGCGTGTGGACGCCGAGCGTCAGGCCGTAACCGGAGGCGTTGATCTGGCCGATCAACTGGTCCAGTTCCTTGCGCTTGTAGCGAACCACGTGCAATACCGGGCCGAAGATTTCACGTTGCAGCTCGTCGAAGCTTTCCAGCTCGATCAGGGTTGGCATCACGTAGGTGCCGCGCTTGATTTCTTCGCCGTCGGCGATTGCAACTTGATAGACCGTACGGCCTTTATCGCGCATGCCTTGAATGTGTTTATCGATGCCCGCCTTGGCTTCAGCGTCGATCACCGGGCCGATGTCCACAGACAAACGTTCCGGGTTACCTAGACGGCACTCCGCCATGGCACCTTTGAGCATTTCGATGACACGGTCGGCGGAATCTTCCTGCAGGCACAGCACACGCAGGGCGGAGCAGCGCTGACCGGCGCTGTCGAACGCGGAAGACACCACATCAATGACCACTTGCTCGGTGAGCGCCGAGGAGTCGACGATCATCGCGTTCTGACCACCGGTTTCAGCAATGAGCGGGATCGGGCGACCCTGGGCATCAAGCCGACCGGCGATGTTGCGTTGCAGCAGGCGGGCGACCTCAGTCGAACCGGTGAACATCACGCCTTTGACGCGATCATCGCCGACCAGACGCGCACCCACCGTTTCGCCGCGGCCGGGTAGCAATTGCAGCACGCCTTCGGGGATGCCCGCTTCCAGCAGAATGCGAACGGCTTGTGCGGCGACCAGTGGCGTTTGTTCCGCCGGTTTGGCCAGCACGGGGTTACCGGCGGCGAGTGCAGCGGCGACTTGACCGCTGAAGATCGCCAGCGGGAAGTTCCACGGGCTGATACACACCACTGGCCCCAATGGGCGATGGGCGTCATTGCTGAAGTCATTGCGTGCCTGCACCGCGTAGTAGCGCAGGAAGTCCACCGCTTCGCGGACTTCAGCGATAGCGTTGGCGAAGGTCTTGCCCGCCTCGCGAGCCAGCAGGCCCATCAGTGGCTGAATCTCGGCTTCCATCAGGTCGGCGGCACGCTCCAGGATCGCGGCGCGCTCGGCGGGGGGCGTGGCTTGCCAGATCGGACCGGAACTCAGGGCGCAAAGCAGGGCGTTGTCGACATCTTGCAGGCTGGCTTCCTGCACATGACCGACCACATCACGCAGATCGGATGGGTTCAGCAGCGGGGTTGTCGTGCCTTCGCTGGCGGGGCTGCCGAGCATTGGCGCAGCTTTCCAGTCGTTGTGCGCGGTGGCCAAGAGGGCGGAAGACAACGAGCCCAGACGGTGTTCGTTAGCCAGGTCGATACCGCTGGAGTTGGCGCGTTCAGAGCCATACAGATCGCGCGGCAACGGAATGCGCGGGTGCGGCAGACCGAAGCCACCTTCCTGAGTCGCCATGCGCTCGATGCTGGCTACTGGATCAGCCACCAGTTCCTGAATGGAGATGGACTGATCGGCAATCCGGTTGACGAAGGAGGTGTTAGCGCCGTTTTCCAGCAGGCGACGCACCAGATAAGCCAGCAGCGTTTCGTGGGTGCCTACCGGGGCATACACGCGGCACGGTCGGTTCAGCTTGCCATCGGCGACCTTGCCCACGACTTGCTCGTAAAGCGGTTCGCCCATGCCGTGGAGGCACTGGAATTCGTACTGGCCGGGGTAATAGTTCTGACCGGCGATGTGGTAAATGGCCGACAGGGTGTGAGCGTTGTGCGTCGCGAATTGCGGGTAGATGACTTCCGGCACCGACAACAGTTTGCGGGCGCAAGCGATGTAGGAAACGTCGGTGTAGACCTTGCGGGTATAGACCGGATAACCCTCCAGGCCTTCGACCTGGGCGCGCTTGATTTCGCTGTCCCAGTAAGCGCCTTTCACCAGGCGAATCATCAGGCGGTGACGGCTGCGGCGGGCCAGATCGATCACGTAGTCGATCACATACGGGCAGCGCTTCTGGTACGCCTGGATCACAAAGCCAATACCGTTCCAGCCGGTCAGTTGCGGCTCGAAGCACAGGCGCTCCAGCAGATCCAGTGACAGCTCAAGGCGGTCAGCTTCTTCGGCGTCGATGTTCAGGCCGATATCGTACTGCTTGGCCAGCAGCGTCAGCGACAGCAGGCGCGGGTACAACTCTTCCATGACGCGTTCGTACTGGGCGCGGCTGTAACGCGGGTGCAGCGCCGACAGCTTGATGGAGATGCCCGGGCCTTCGTAGATGCCACGACCATGAGAGGCTTTGCCGATGGAGTGGATCGCTTGTTCGTAAGAGGCCAGGTATTTCTGTGCGTCGTGCTCGGTGAGTGCGGCTTCGCCGAGCATGTCGTAGGAATAACGGAAGCCTTTGGCTTCAAAACGGCTGGCGTTGGCCAGGGCTTCGCCGATGGTTTCGCCGGTGACGAACTGCTCGCCCATGAGACGCATGGCCATGTCCACACCCTTGCGGATCATCGGCTCGCCGCTCTTGCCGATGATGCGGCTCAGGGATGAGGTCAACCCGGCTTCGTTGTGGGTCGAGACCAGCTTGCCGGTGAGCAGCAGCCCCCACGTCGCAGCGTTGACGAACAGCGAGGGGCTGTTGCCCAGGTGTGGGTGCCAGTTGCCGGTGCTGATCTTGTCGCGGATCAACGCGTCGCGGGTGCCTTTGTCCGGTATGCGCAGCAGGGCTTCGGCCAGGCACATCAAAGCGACGCCTTCCTGAGACGACAGCGAAAACTCCTGCAGCAGACCCTGAACGATTCCTGCACGACCGCCAGCGCTTTTCTGATTGCGCAGTTTCTCGGCGATGGTCGCGGCGAGCTTGTTGGTGGCTTCTGCCATCGCTACCGGCAGGCGTGCCTGTTCGATGAGCATCGGCACCACTTCCGGCTCCGGGCGACGGTAAGCAGCGGTGATTGCGGCGCGGAGCACCGACTGCGGCAGGATGCTTTCAGCAAACTCAAGGAAGCACTGATGAGCGGCGTCTACAGGCAATTCGCCGTGATCATCGCCGTCCTTGCTTGCAGTGCCACTGAGTTCGGAAAGGGTTGCACCACCTTCGAGCTTTTCCAGGTAATTGAAAATCGCCTGTTTGATGAGCCAGTGCGGAGTCCGGTCAATGGACTGAGCGGCTGCTTTCAATCGCTCGCGGGTCGGGTCGTCAAGTTTGACACCCAGCGTGGTGGTGGCCATGTGTTGTCCTCATCGTGCCACTGCAACGTGGCCTTGGTTGTCGGACAAGATTAGCCATGAGTGGGGTGGGGTGCAACCGGGTGCAACCCTTTTTCAATGAATATTTTTTGGCTGCTGTAGCTGGGCAGTCACATGCAAATCGGTCCGCACAACGAAGGTGCTGTCGGCCTTATGCGACGAATTGGCTGCTCTGGAACGGGGCGAAACTTGTAAGGTCCAGCGCCCGGTTGGGGAGTGGTGCAACTTTTTGTCGGAAAACAGGTTGCACCTTTGGCCGCAGGTTGAATAGGATGCTCCGCTTTGGTGCGAGGATAATCGAGAGTCGTTCGCGTGGGGCTTGCAGATCGTTCGTCCCTTTCAATAAAAATAATGCTTAGGCGAAATCCCCATGAGTGTCAGCAATCCCACCCTGATCACATTCGTGATCTATATCGCAGCAATGGTGCTGATCGGCCTGATGGCTTATCGCTCAACCAATAATCTCTCTGATTACATTCTGGGCGGTCGTAGCCTGGGCAGCGTCGTCACGGCGTTGTCGGCAGGTGCATCGGACATGAGTGGCTGGCTGTTGATGGGCCTGCCGGGTGCTATTTATATGTCTGGCCTGTCGGAAAGCTGGATCGCCATCGGCCTGATTGTCGGTGCTTATCTGAACTGGCTGTTTGTTGCCGGCCGCCTGCGGGTGCAGACCGAACACAACGGCGATGCGTTGACCTTGCCGGATTACTTCACCAGCCGTTTCGAAGATAAAAGCGGCTTGCTGCGGGTGATCTCGGCGGTGGTCATTCTGGTGTTCTTCACCATTTATTGCGCTTCGGGCATCGTTGCGGGGGCGCGGTTGTTTGAAAGCACCTTCGGCATGTCCTACGAGACTGCGCTGTGGGCAGGCGCTGCGGCGACCATCGCCTACACCTTCGTCGGTGGTTTCCTGGCCGTAAGCTGGACTGACACGGTTCAGGCAACACTGATGATCTTCGCGCTGATCCTTACGCCCATCATTGTGCTGCTGGCGACTGGCGGTGTTGACGCGACCTTCCTGGCCATCGAAGCCAAGGATCCGGCCAATTTCGACATGTTCCGCAACACCAGCATCATCGGGATCATTTCCCTGATGGGCTGGGGGCTGGGTTACTTCGGCCAGCCGCACATTCTGGCGCGTTTCATGGCGGCGGATTCGGTCAAGTCCATTGCCAGCGCACGTCGCATTTCCATGACCTGGATGATCTTGTGCCTTGGCGGTACGGTCGCAGCGGGCTTTTTTGGGATTGCCTACTTCTCGGCGCACCCGGAAGTCGCCGGGCCGGTCACTGAAAACCCGGAGCGGGTGTTCATTGAATTGGCCAAGCTGCTGTTCAACCCTTGGGTAACCGGCGTGTTGCTCTCGGCGATTCTGGCGGCGGTGATGAGTACGTTGAGCTGTCAGTTGCTGGTGTGTTCCAGTGCCCTGACAGAAGACTTTTATAAAGCTTTCCTGCGTAAACATGCTTCGCAAAAAGAACTGGTCTGGGTCGGTCGTGCCATGGTCCTGCTGATCGCGATCATTTCCATTGTGCTGGCTGCCGATCCGGATAACCGCGTGTTGGGGCTGGTGAGCTATGCCTGGGCTGGGTTCGGCGCTGCGTTTGGCCCGGTGGTGTTGATTTCGGTGCTCTGGAAAGGCATGACCCGTAACGGCGCGCTGGCGGGTGTACTGGTCGGTGCAATTACCGTGATTGTCTGGAAGCAACTGGGCATCTGGGGTCTGTACGAAATCATCCCGGGCTTCCTGTTCGCCAGCATCGCTATCGTGGTGTTCAGCCTGTTGGGCAAAGGTCCTTCGGCGGGTATGCAGGCGCGCTTTGAATTGGCTGAGAAAGAGTTCAAGGCAGCGCGGTAGGCCACATGTAGGGGCTGTAGG
>NZ_JACONW010000049.1 GCF_014357575.1 Pseudomonas folii
CAGGGTAATGGACCGGTTTTGCTGGATCAGGATTGAACAATCCAGTCGTGGGACCGGCTTTAGCCGGGAAAAGGCCGGGACGTTCAAATACATCTCTGTCGTCAGAAATGCAGCCTTCCCGGCTAAAGCCGGTCCCACATCGCCTGCTCTAAGGCAAATCAATCTCCACCAACCGCCCCGCCAAAGCCTTGGCCTGCAGCGCCACATCAGTCACGGCCGTACTCTCCCACCACAGCCCCCGCAATGGAGGGCCCATGGCGAATAGCCGGTCTGATACCCGCCCTTGCGCATCCAGCACTGCCCCGCCGTGGTCGGCGGCGATGCCCAGCGCCAGGGGGCCAGGTTGAATCAGTCCCCTTGCCAAGAGTTGTCGAGGCAATGGCCGATCCACGCGTCGCCAGTCGTATTCGATGCCCGTGGAATTGATCAGCGCGTCCCCCACAACCGTTGAAGACACAACCTGACCACGGCGTCGAATGCGAATCTGCAACTGGCCTGTCGGCAAGACCTCAAACCCTTGCAACGAAGCGGCCTGAATTGTCGCCCTTCCTTCATCGATCAGTTGCTCAAGCAGTGCAGCACTCAACGGTGGAGAGCGATGGTGATGACTCTCCCACCATGGCCGCACATGCCTCACGAACTGGCGGCGCTGCACATCCGTGGCCTGACTCCATAACCGGCCAATGTTGGCCCGCACGGTATCCAGGGGGGCTTGCCAGTCGACTCCGCTTTCAATCGCTTGCGCGCATTGCTCACGCACTTTACGCAACAACTGCCGAGGACTGCGGAGGGTGTGATCTTCGTCAAGAAAGTTCCCCCAGGCGGGCGGCTGCCGACGCACATGAGGCAGCAACCCATGCCGGGAAAATATATCGATAGGCCCGCAATGCCCTGACTGTTGCAACGACACCACCGCATCGACCATGGTCAGCCCGGAACCAATAATCAGCACCCGCGCCTGCGGATCGAGTTGCCGCATCGCGCTGACGTCCCACGGATCTACCGCCGCAGCATTGAGTCCATTGGACTGCCGTTGCGGGGTACGCGACGCGGCGTACATGCCCGTGGCTAAAACCGCAAATCGCCCGTGCAAAGACTGATCGTCAGCCAGACTCAGCGTCACCCCATGTGCATGGGTCTCAAGGTCGACCACTTCGCCCCGCACATGCTCGACACTTGAGCCGTAAACCGAGCCAACTGATCGAGCATCGGCCAGACGCTGCTGCACGTACAAACCAAAAATACCCCGTGGCGGAAACAGCTCGGCCACCGGCACATCCTGCTCAAAGGACTCGGGCCAGCCACCGTCGGCGATGAATTGCGTCAGCCATTGGGTCAAGTCGTCAGCATTGTCCGGGTCAACGCTCATGCGTGCCGCGTTGCCATTGAGGGTATGGCCCAACTCCGTGGCGCTGTAGGCCTCGCCCCGGCCCAGCTCACTGCGCGTTTCAATGATCGAGACGCGTCGCTTGCCCGGCAAGCGCAGCAACTGCACCGCCAGCATACTGCCGCTCAGGCCGCCGCCAATGATCAAAACGTCAGCCGGGTGTTTGTCGCTGGAACTCATAGATCAGGTTCGCTCTTCTAAAATCTCAAGCCGGGGTCGACATCAACAGCACGTACGATGCACAGCCCGTGCCCACGGCCCTGTCCCACTATTCACGAGCGATCAGCCGCGCGCCGTTATTGAATAAGCTGCTGGTCCAACACAACTGTTGATTCACTGTTTGCCACGCAACAGCTCACAACACGACGTTACGGACGAATCGGACCCGGACCTGCCCGTCGTTGCGATAACTGTGGGCCTGGTTGCTGGCAAACATGAAAAACTCCCCCGGACCGACTGCCTGTGTGCGCTCCACCAGAATGACCGTCAGTTGCCCTTCGACCACATAAACCTGATCACTCCAGCCATCAGGATCGGCTTCGGACTGATACGCCTCACCCGGCTCCAGACAGAACTCCCACAGTTCGACTTCACGCCTGGCCGTGGCTTTTGCCAAAAGGACGGCGCGGCTGCCCGGTATCGATCCGGCCCAGGCCACTTCGTTAATGCGGCTCGGGTCACGATGTTCAGGAGCCTGAATCAGATCGCTGAACGCTACATCCAGTGCTTCGGCCACACGATCAAGCGTCGCAAGGCTGACGTTTTTCTCCCCCGCCTCAATGGCCACCAGCATGCGCCGACTGACCCCGGATTTTTCTGCCAGCGCGGTCTGGCTCATGTCCTGCCCGTTGCGCAGCCGTCGCACGTTTTGACTGACGTGCTGCAAGACCGGGGCGCGTTGCGAATTATCGTTGCTCAATATTTTATTCTCTCGAAATAATTGCGCAGTATACTGCCCAGCCTTCAAACTCAGGTCGATGTATTACGCAAGCCTGTCAACGCCAGTGAGAAGCATGAAGTCTACCTCTATCACGCCCCGTATCAGCAAAGCTGAAATTGTACTGATCCTGATCACCCTGCTGTGGGGCGGCACATTCCTGATCGTACAACACGCCATGACCGTCAGCGGGCCGATGTTTTTCGTAGGCCTGCGCTTTGCAGCGGCCGCCATCATCGTCGCCTTGTGTTCATTAAGCGTGTTGCGCGGCATCACCTTGCTTGAAATAAAAGCCGGGATCGCGATCGGGGCGGCCATCATGCTTGGCTACGGATTACAGACCATCGGTTTGCAGACTATTCCCAGCAGCCAGTCAGCTTTTATTACTGCGCTTTATGTTCCTTTCGTACCGCTGCTGCAATGGCTGGTCCTGGGGCGTCGGCCGGGGTTGATGCCCAGCGTGGGAATCTGCCTGGCCTTCACCGGGCTGATTTTGCTGTCGGGGCCCTCGGGAGCAAGTCTGCAATTCAGCGCGGGGGAAATCGCCACCATCATCTGCGCGATTGCAGTGGCTGCTGAAATCATCATGATCAGTGCTTACGGCGGCAAGGTGGATGTGCGCCGGGTCACAGTGGTGCAACTGGGCACCGCCTCGTTGTTGTCATTCCTGATGATCGTCCCGACAGGCGAAGCCCTGCCGGATTTTTCCTGGATGCTGGTCATCAGCGCGGTCGGTCTCGGGGCCATGAGCGCGGTGATTCAGGTGGCCATGAACTGGGCACAGAAAACCGTTTCCCCCACCCGTGCCACGGTGATCTATGCCGGTGAGCCGGTATGGGCCGGCATTTTCGGTCGTCTTGCCGGTGAGCGCCTGCCTGGCGTTGCCTTGCTTGGCGCAGTGCTCATCGTGGCGGCAGTGATCGTCAGTGAAATGAAACGCCGCACTGCATCCACTACGGCATCCACTGAAGAACAAACCGGAACCGACCCGGTGTTTAAAGAAACTGATTAACACGCGAAAAATCCCGCTATAAATAAACAGAACTCAGCTTCTGCCTACAAGGTCTGTAGGATTCTGCGACACCTTGGCGTTTGGTGTTACACAGTCCAGCACGTATGATCCTTGACATTTCCCTGCAGATTAGAAGCCTATGTCTCTGATAGTTCTACTGCTTCTGCCTTTCATTGGCAGCTGTCTGGCGGCATTTTTGCCGCACAACGCGCGTAACGCTGAATCCATTCTCGCCGGCCTTGTGGCCGTTACCGGCGCGATTCAGGTTGCCTTGTGGTACCCGCAAATCGTCGACGGCGGCGTGATCCGCGAGGAATATTTCTGGTTACCCAGTCTGGGGTTGAATTTCGTCCTGCGTATGGACGGCTTCGCCTGGATGTTCTCGATGCTGGTGCTGGGCATCGGCACGCTGGTTTCGTTATACGCCCGCTATTACATGTCCCCGGATGATCCAGTGCCGCGCTTTTTCGCGTTCTTCCTGGCCTTCATGGGTGCCATGCTGGGTCTGGTGATTTCCGGCAACCTGATTCAAATCGTGTTCTTCTGGGAGCTGACCAGCCTTTTCTCGTTTCTGTTGATTGGCTACTGGCACCATCGGGCAGACGCTCGACGCGGTGCTTATATGGCGTTGATGGTCACCGGTGCAGGCGGTCTCGCGCTATTGGTCGGCGTCATGCTGCTCGGTCATGTCGTAGGCAGCTATGATCTGGATCGCGTACTGGCCTCCGGCGAGGCGATCCGCGCCCATGGGTTGTACCCGGTCTTGTTGACCTTGATCCTGATCGGCGCATTGAGCAAAAGTGCGCAGTTCCCGTTCCACTTCTGGCTGCCCCACGCGATGGCCGCGCCGACGCCGGTATCGGCTTATCTTCACTCGGCGACCATGGTCAAGGCTGGCGTGTTTTTACTGGCGCGTTTCTGGCCTGCCCTTTCCGGCAGCGAACAATGGTTCTGGATCGTCAGCGGTGCAGGTGCCTGCACCCTGCTCATCGGCGCCTACGCAGCGATTTTCCAGAACGACCTCAAGGGCCTGCTGGCCTATTCGACCATCAGCCACTTGGGTTTGATTACCCTGCTGCTGGGCCTGAACAGTCCACTGGCAGCGGTCGCAGCGGTCTTCCACATTCTTAACCACGCGACCTTCAAGGCCTCGCTGTTTATGGCCGCGGGAATTATCGACCACGAAAGCGGCACGCGGGACATCCGCAAACTGAGCGGACTGGTCACCCTGATTCCCTACACCGCGACGCTGGCCATGGTTGCCAGCGCGTCAATGGCGGGCGTACCCCTGTTGAACGGCTTCCTGTCCAAGGAAATGTTTTTCGCTGAAACGGTATTCGTCAGTTCCTCCGCGTGGGTTGAGACGGCTTTGCCGGTGATTGCCACCATCGCCGGGGCATTCAGTGTTGCTTATTCATTGCGTTTCACCGTCGATGTGTTCTTCGGTCCGAAAGCGACCAATCTGCCACACACACCCCACGAACCTCCACGCTGGATGCGTGCGCCGGTAGAATTTCTGGTAATTGCCTGTGTGATCGTCGGGATCTTCCCCTCGCAATCCGTGGCGCCGTTGCTGGCTGCTGCAGCACAACCGGTCGTAGGCGGCACACTCCCTGAGTACAGCCTGGCTATCTGGCATGGCTGGAACGCCCCGATGATCATGAGCCTGATTGCCATGGCTGGCGGCGTGCTGCTCTATCTGTTGCTGCGCAATTCGTTCAAACAGAACCGCTTCACCGGCCCGCCGCTGGTACAGCGGATGAACGGCAAGCGTTTCTTCGAACGCTCGCTGGTGATCATGACCCGATGGGCACGCCGCTTCGAAAGCCGCACCAGCACCCGTCGCCTGCAACCTCAGCTATTTCTGGTGGTGCTGGCTGCACTGATCGGCGGTTTCATCCCGATGTACTTCAGTGGCTTGACCTGGGGCGACCGTCCGAAGATTCCGGGTTCGGGCGTCTTCGTCACGTTGTGGCTGATCGCAATCGCCTGCGCACTGGGCGCGGCCTGGCAAGGCAAGTACCACCGTCTGGCCGCGGTGATTATGGTCAGTGTCTGCGGGTTGATGACCTGCGTGACGTTCGTCTGGTTCTCGGCACCTGATCTGGCCCTGACTCAACTGGTGGTGGAAGTGGTCACCTCGGTATTGATCCTGCTGGGATTGCGCTGGCTGCCGCGACGTAACGAAAACGTGGCGCCTTCGGTCAGCAGCCGGGTGCGCGCACGAAACCGTCGGGTTCGCGACTTCATTCTGTCGGCCCTGGTCGGCGCTGGCATGGCGTTGCTGTCCTACGCGATGCTGACACGTGCGACGCCTAACACAATCTCCTCGTTCTACCTCAGCCGTGCCATCCCGGAAGGCGGTGGCAGTAACGTGGTGAACGTGATGCTGGTGGATTTCCGCGGTTTCGACACCTTTGGCGAAATCACCGTGCTGGCGGCTGTGGCCTTGACTGTGTTTGCCCTGCTGCGCCGTTTCCGTCCGCCCAAGGAAAGTATTCCGTTACCCGCCCAGCAACGTTTGCTGGCTCCGGATGTGGTAACCGACCTGGTCAACCCGCGCAGCGCCAGTGATACCGCGCTGGGCTTCATGATGGTTCCGGCGGTACTGGTGCGCCTGTTGCTGCCGATTGCTGTAGTGATTTCGATGTACCTGTTCATGCGTGGGCACAACCAGCCGGGTGGTGGTTTTGTCGCCGGACTGGTGATGTCCGTGGCCTTCATTCTGCAATACATGGTCGCTGGCACGCAGTGGGTCGAGGCTCAGATGAGCCTGCGGCCATTGCGCTGGATGGGCACGGGCTTGTTGTTTGCGATTGGCACAGGTCTGGGTTCGATGTTCCTGGGCTATCCATTCATGACCACTCACACCGCGCATCTGGATTTGCCGTTACTGGGCGATATCCACGTCGCGAGCGCGCTGTTTTTTGATGTGGGGGTCTATGCAGTTGTCGTGGGATCGACACTGCTGATTCTCACGGCACTGGCACACCAATCGGTGCGTAGCCACCGCCCTACTTCGCTGCCTAAACCGGTACCGAACCCCATCGCCGACATCGTCGCCGCACAACAAGGAGCCTCCTGATGGAAGAAGTTATCGCGATCGCCATTGGCGTACTGGCGGCCTCGGGCGTCTGGTTGATCCTGCGTCCGCGGACTTTCCAGGTGGTCATGGGCCTTTGCCTGCTGTCCTACGGCGTCAACCTGTTTATCTTCAGCATGGGCAGCCTGTTTATCGGCCGTGAGCCGATCATCAAGGACGGCGTTCCTCAAGACCTGCTGAATTACACCGACCCGCTGCCGCAAGCACTGGTGCTGACCGCCATCGTGATCAGCTTTGCCATGACCGCGCTGTTTCTCGTGCTATTGCTGGCGTCCAGAGGGTTGACCGGCACTGACCACGTTGACGGCCGGGAGCCCAAAGAATGACGTTGATGAATCAACTGATTGTTGCACCGATCCTGCTGCCATTGCTGACTGCCGCGATCATGCTCTGGCTCGGCGAGAAACATCGCCCGCTCAAAGCGCGGATCAATCTGTTTTCGAGCATCCTCGGCCTGGCCATATCTGTAACCTTGTTCATGTGGGTACAGAAAACCGGCACCACGGGCTCGATCGGCGTGTACCTGCCCGGCAACTGGGAAGTGCCGTTTGGTATTGTGCTGGTGGTTGATCACCTGTCGGCAATGATGCTGGTGCTGACCGGCATCGTCGGGGTGTGCGCTCTGCTATTCGCCCTGGCTCGCTGGGACCGCGCAGGTTCGAGCTTCCACGCCCTGTTTCAGATTCAACTGATGGGCCTGTATGGGGCATTCCTGACCGCTGATCTGTTCAACCTGTTCGTGTTTTTTGAAGTGATGCTCGCTGCGTCCTACGGCTTGATGCTGCATGGCTCCGGCCGCGCTCGTGTTTCGGCGGGTTTGCATTACATCGCGATCAATCTGCTGGCTTCTTCGCTGTTCCTGATTGGCGCAGCCTTGATCTACGGCGTGACCGGCACACTGAACATGGCTGACCTGGCCATCAAGATTCCGCAAGTGCCTGAGGCCGATCTGGGTCTGCTGCACGCCGGCGCTGCGATTCTTGCGGTGGCGTTCCTGACCAAGGCTGGCATGTGGCCGCTGAATTTCTGGTTGGTGCCCGCCTATTCTGCCGCCAGCGCGCCGGTGGCAGCCATTTTCGCGATCATGACCAAGGTGGGTATTTACACTCTGTTGCGGCTCTGGACCTTGTTGTTTTCAGTGCAGGCTGGTCCGTCGGCATTTTTCGGCGGCGACTGGCTGATCTACGGCGGTATGGCGACGATCCTTACCGCAGCGGTGGCGATCATCGCGGCACAACGCCTGGAGCGGATGGCGGCACTGAGCATTCTCGTTTCGGCAGGCATCCTGTTGTCCGCTATCGGTTTCGCCCAGCCAAGCCTGACGGCGGGCGCGCTGTTTTATATGGTCAGCTCGACCCTTGCACTCAGCGCGATGTTTCTGATCGCAGAACTTATCGAACGCTCGCGCTCAGCCAATGAGTTACCCCTGGAAGACGATGCCGACCAGTTACCGCGGACAGTGGAGTCCTTGAACCCTCCGCCAGGCACCAACCTTGATGACCAGCAGAAAGCCGTGGTCGGTCAGGTAATTCCCATGACCGTGGCATTCATCGGTTTGAGCTTCATCGCATGCGCCTTGCTGATCATTGGCATGCCGCCGCTGTCGGGATTCATCGGCAAACTGACGCTGCTCAGTGCGCTGCTTAATCCACTGGGACTGGATGTGGCGCAGGACGAAACGATTTCGACCCAGGGCTGGTTGTTGGTGGGTTTGCTGATTTTCTCTGGCCTCGCTTCGCTGCTGGCCTTCTCGCGGGTCGGCATCCAGCGCTTCTGGACCCCACAGGAGCGCCCTTCGCCACTGCTGCGTCGCTATGAATGCGTGCCAATCGTGATCCTGCTGGGCTTGTGCATCACGCTGACGTTCCAGGCTGAACCGCTGCTGCGCTACACCCGTGACACGGCTGCGGCGCTGCACGAGCCTAAACAGTACATCCAATCGGTAATGGCCACCCGGCCACTGCCTGGGCCGGTCAGTGACACAGCAGTATCGGCGGTGCAACCATGAAGCGTTATTTCCCTGCTCCGTGGTTCTCTCTGGCACTGGCCGTGCTGTGGCTGGTGTTGAATCTGTCGGTCAGTCCCGGCAACCTGATTCTCGCTGCAGTGCTGGGCTTCCTGGCTCCCCTGCTGATGTCTCCACTGCGCCCGTTGCCTGTGAGCATCAAGCGCCCGGGCGTTATCTTCAAACTGTTTTTCCTGGTGGGTCGCGATGTCATTACTTCCAACCTGGAAGTCGGCTGGAGAGTCTGGAATGCAAAGCGACGCCCGCCGCGCTCGGCGTTTGTAAAAGTCCCGCTGGACCTGCACAACGCCAATGGTCTGGCAGCCCTGGCCATGATTACCACGGTCGTTCCGGGAACAGTCTGGTCCGAACTTGCACTGGATCGCAGCGTGCTGCTCATGCATGTTTTCGACCTGGAAGATGAGGCGCAGTTTATCGAGCACTTCAAAACCACCTATGAGCGCCCGCTGATGGAGATTTTCCAATGAGTGCCTTGCTCGGCAATGCCATTCTGGTCAGCTTGTTCATCTTCGCGCTGGCCATGGTCCTCACCCTGATTCGCCTGTTCAAGGGCCCTTCGGCTCAGGATCGGGTACTGGCTCTGGACTACCTGTACATCATCGCCATGCTGATGATGCTGGTACTGGGCATTCGTTATGCCAGCGATACTTATTTCGAGGCGGCGTTGTTGATTGCGCTGTTTGGCTTTGTCGGCTCTTTTGCCCTGGCCAAATTCCTGCTGCGTGGAGAGGTGATCGAATGAATTCGACAGTGGTCCTGCCCTTCTGGGTCGAAATCCTCACCGCCGTTCTGCTGGTCGCCAGCAGTCTGTTCGCCCTGACCGGCGCTCTGGGCTTGCTGAGACTGAAGGACTTTTTTCAACGCATGCATCCGCCTGCGCTGGCCTCGACACTGGGTGCCTGGTGCGTTGCGCTGGCTTCGATTGTGTACTTCTCGGCGCTCAAGTCAGAACCGGTCATCCACGCATGGCTGATTCCGGTGCTGCTGGCTATCACCGTCCCGGTGACTACCCTGCTGCTGGCCCGCACCGGGCTGTTTCGCAAGCGCATGGCCGGCGACGATGTGCCGCCAGAGGTCAGCAGTCAGCAAGGTGACTCCAGCGGCAGCTGAGTGGCTGCCGGCCGGACTTACTCGCTGGCCTTGAAGGTCAGCTCGCCTTTGCGCCACTTCGCGGCTTTGGTGGTCGCAGTCTTAAGGGTTTTGGTCAGTCCGCCCTGCAACTGTTCATGGGCTGCAAAGACCATCAAGATGCTCTGACCTTCCTTGAACACGATGCCGTGACCTTCAGGAATATCTACATAGGCATATTCGCCCAGACCATAGACCGTCAGTTTGATTTCGCGAAATTTGATTTCAAACTTCCCGCCTTCACGGCTGGGCAATACGGCTGCACGGAAATGATCGCCGACCTTCAGCTCAAGCCGCGGCTTGTCGTCGACTACCAGTGCCGTTTCAGTATCGATTTCAGCAATGTAAATGCCTTCAGCTGACTGCTCGCAGACATAAACAAAACGGGACTGGAACTGTTTTACCAACTTCGCCCGCAGATCACCAAGCACGAACAGCGCGTGTGTCTCCAGATTACTTACTGCCAAAGTTAAAACCCCCAACTTGAAAATGATCCCGCCCGAAGACAATCGGGCGGTCAGAAAAAGCTACCGCTACCTTGTTGTAGCGCATCAGACGGGCAGTTCCCTTGCGCTCTCTTGAGCAATTGCAGACACATGGCGCCGCCAACCCAGGCTCGGGGTGCTTGTGCAGAGAACATCGACGATACCGAAAGCGCAATGAGCGCTGGCATTCGGGTGATTCTACCGGGTGAAGACGCCTGCCGCCTATATCCGTTTTGTGCATATCGACAGATGCAGTCAATTCAGACAACAAGAACAGCACCGTGAACAGCCCTTCAGGGCACATTCCTACTCTAATCTTCATGCGGGACGACAGAGCATTCTTCATTGTCGCGACTAAAGGCGGCCAGCGACCATCAACAACTGCCATACTCGCCTACATCAAGAATGCTGTCCTGCGCACGCAAGCTCAGGTCGAAAGCAACTCGTCATCCAGGGGAAGGTAATCAGTGACTGAATTTGATATTGGCGAATTTTTTATCTGGGGTGAATCCAGAGAAGTAGAAGGTGAGTTTCAGGCTGTCATCGTCATGCGCGCCAAGCAATCCGTGAACACCATTTCCTATCACCAGGTGGAAAAAGACCGCTGGTTCAAAACCGCGGAGCTGGCAGCCACTGCGGCCCAGCAGTCAGCCAGGGAGCTGAAAGAGGCAGTCGATGCAGGAGCACTGAACGCCTGACGCTATTTGCTTCGAACTCTTGGGTCATGGATGTGCTCAGATACTTTACGCAGCTTCAAGCGTGCAACCGACAGATCGGGTCAAGCCCGCCGAGGAGATGATATGGATTTGGAAACACCGACCCTGGCCACCTTGTTTGAACAACTGGGACTGGATTCAGATCAAGAGAGCATCGACGCATTTGTCGATGAACATGGCCCGCTGCCTGACGACGTCAAGGTATCCGAGGCGGAGTTCTGGACACCTCAGCAAGGCAAATACCTCAAAGAGACATTGCTGCTTGACGACGACTGGGCTCCGGTAGTTGACGAGTTGAATGCGCTGCTCCACGCAGCCAAATAAGCTCTTGCCTGAACAATGGCTCCGCTTTACCGGAGCCATTGTTTTTGATGCTATACGACCTGCACAGGGACTAATCTCTTCCCTCCTGATTCGGCCAACGAATCCGCCCCCCACTTTGCGGTGCATGCACGAACAGCGCATCGTTGAATTTGTGACGGCTGTGGATCAATGCATCCCAGTGCGCAGATCGATGTATGTAACGATGACGCAGCATTTGTTCCTCCTCCGCATCAAGTGAGTAGGCAGCGCCTCGCGCGTGGGCAATAAGCTTGCGCGCGATACCTTGCAGTTCAGGCAGGATCAGAAATTCCTGTGAACCAGGGATGGGATTGAAGGGTACGCCTTCATCACACGCAAGCGCATGCATGACCCGCAGGTAGACTCTGGACAGGTGCCCGAACACCTGACGCTGCAAGCAAACTGCTGCCATCACCGCTTTACCGCCTCCTTTGTTGTAGGGGCTCTTGGTCGGGCGCTCCTTGCAGGTGATCGACAGTGAAGCCTCAGGATCGCGTGGATCAATCAGCGCAGCTCGATCCATGCCCTTCATTTCCGCGAGGGACTGTTGCCAGGCCTGGGTCGACTCCTTCGGCGTGTCGCTTTCCACAAAACTCCAGATCGGGCGGGTCAACAGCACTTTCTCGGTCATTTGCGGATGGTAACCACCGCCAATATCCGAATGCGCGCCAGGCAGCACAACCTCCATTGGCCAATGTGGCAGAACACTGTTCAGCGCAAAGTTGCGGCGCTCTTCATCGCGGGCGACAAGATGCAACACCTTATCGGCGCACCCGGGGGGCAAGTAGAGATTCACTTTGTCGTTATGGGAATCCCCAAGACTGCCCATGTCCCGAATACTGCCGACTGCCGCCACAGTATCAAACAGACCGATCACTTTCACTTTGACGCTGTTGTTATGCCAGGAAAAGCCAGGACTCAGTGGTACACGACGCCGATTGAGCATCGGTTCCAGCATCCCTTTATCTTGCTTGAGCACCTCATTGACAAAATGCCTGGCTGCGGCAGCACCACGACTGAAACCAAAGACATCCAGTTCCAGAGTGTTGATAAAACAACCAGGGTTGTGCTGAGAAAACGCCGTCAAGAGCGCGCCGAGCTTGTCGACAGCCCTTGAGACTTTGGCAATGACACCGGTTCGACCACGGCCAAAGCTTTGTCCAGGCCAGACCGAGTCACGGCCACCCGATATCGTGCCTATCCCGCTGACATAAATCGGCCAACAGACTTTGAGGCCATCCCCCCGATTAGTGGCTACGGGTCGATTGCAATAGAGACCTGCCAGCTTGGCGATATTACTGAAATCATTGCTGTAGCTGCTGTTCGGATCGCCATGCCGTCCACCACATTCAGCAATATGTTTATTCCCGCTGACCTCTGCCATTGCTCGGCAATCAGCTCCAACCTGGCTATTGCTTCGATTATTGCCTGTGCCGTCAAAAAACACGCCAACGCGTACAGTTACTCCCAGTGTTGCAGCACCTGACGCGCCCTGTGCAGTCAATACAATCCTTGTATTTTTCATCACATATCCGCCTATTAGCGCAGCTGATAATCAAGCTGCGTTTAAATCAATTAAATAACCTTGATATAAGCAGCTTGCTCAGTAATAGGCTTTCGTCAACTCAGGCACAGCACTTTCAGAAAACTCCTACAGCCCTGAAAGATAGAAAACAACAAAGTCTTACAATAATAAAGATTTTGTACCTAAGACCCTTTTGTTAAAAGCGTGATTTCCAATCGTCTATTTGAAAAACGCTGCAAATCAGCTTTGCGGCTTATAGCCCAGGCGCAGACCGCCCCAATGGCGCCCTTTGACCATGATGGGCACTGACAAGTCATGCATCAGTTCACCCGTGTCGCGGGTATAGGTCTGTAACAATACCGCTTGCTGGTGACTGCCACAGCGGATACCCGTGCGATCATCAAACTTGCGCTTGCTGCGACTTTTCACTGTATCCACAGCCACATCTCCCGTCAGCGGTTGACTGAACGCTTTGTTATGGGTGGGCACATAACCCTCGGGCGTGCAGGCAATGACGAAGACCAGGCCATCATGACGCGACAGAATAGGCTCCTGGATTGCAGGCAGGACGTCATCGGTGTAACGGTCAAAACGGGTCTGAAACTTGGCGGGCCGGGTATTGGCGACTGGTTGATAGCTACGGTCGAACAAGTCATTCATCGTGATTCGGTTTGCGTCGACATCCGCTTCGAATTTTGCCGCAATCTGACTCGCGCCCTCACGGGCCAGGTCATAGACACGCTGGTGGTAGTCGTCCAGTCCGACCTCCGCCAGGCGCTCACTGATCGTTTCAGCCTGGCCTTCCATCTGTACCGCAGCGTCAGCCAGTTTGCGCGTCTGTTCGTCGCTGATCGCCAGATCGCTGCGCATCTGCTGTACCGCAACAAACAAGCTGGAAAGTTGCTCCTGATTGGTCTCGGCACCCTGAGCAATTTCGCCTATTTGAGATTCAACCCCGGCCGCCAGCCGGGCAATGGTCTCAAGGTGCTGGCCGGTAAGCTCGACCTGGTCGACTCCACTGTCCAGATCGGACGACAACTGACGAATCTGCTCAACCACTTGCACAGTGCGCTGCTGAATATCGGCGACCATCTGCCCGACCTCTTCCGTTGCACTGGCGGTACGTCCGGCCAGGCCGCGGACCTCATCGGCGACCACAGCGAAACCGCGGCCATGCTCTCCCGCCCTCGCCGCCTCGATGGCTGCGTTCAGGGCCAATAAATTGGTTTGACTGGCGATGGATTGAATCACCAGCGTCACGCGCTGGATTTCCTCGCTGCGCTGGCTTAGCGCTTCGATCAACTGGCGACTGCTGACTGCACGCTCGCTGAGTGAGTGCATACGGGTGATGGACTCGCCCAGCACACCTCGCCCAGCGTCGCTGCTCTGCCGCATCTCTATGGAAGCGTCGAGCGCCAGCTGACTGAGCTGAGCGGTCTGTTGCTCGGTCGCGATCATGACATCGGCGCTGGAGACAATCTTCTCCGCAGCACTGAGCTGCGACTGCAGCCTGCTGGCCAGTTGTTTCACGGAAAATGCCACACCCGCAGCCGATAAAGCGTTACGGCTGGTAGAACGCGACAAGTCGCGGGTCAGACGATTGATTTCGGCGCGTCCGTCCTGCGCTTTCGCAGGCTGGGACCTGTCGGAAAACAAGCGCGGCAACCAGATAAGCAAAAGCGCCAGTGGCAACGCAAGATAGGTCGACACCTCTACAAGCCCCATGGCGATGAACAGGCACCCCAGGGCGAGACTTTGTAATGCAGGTATCAACCACGCACGCAGCGTTTTGCCAGATGCGTTCCCGGGCGGTTGCTCAGGCGTTGAATTGACCACAGTTCCGTTTGCGACCATTTGCGTTACCCCGTCATGCTTATCTTTATTGTGTCTGCATTAGACGCCAGATAAAGGCTTTTCGCCATGACTCAATAATGCATTCTGCGGCCTAACGGATAAGCGACAACGTTGCGTTGAAGAGCAGTTACTGAAAAAAGGGTGATTGCGCGTGGGCGATCAGAAGAGCGAGGGATATCACAGGAGGGAATGAAACCGAGATGGGCAACTCACGTCGCCGAACAAACAGGCGGCGGGACCATAAGGCCCCACCGCCCTGCGTGGTCAGGCTTGACGCTGATGCTTGTCGATCTGCTCGTGACGCTCTTGCGCCTCGATGCAATATTTGGTGGTCGGACTGATCAACAGGCGCTTGAGACCAATCGGCTCGCCGCTGTCGTCACACCAGCCAAAGCTGTCATCGGCAATGCGTGACAACGCCATTTCCAATTGTGGAAGCATGCGCTGATCGCGATCGATCACATTGACCAGCCAGTGACGCTCTTCTTCAACTGAAGCAGCATCGGCAGGATCAGCAGGTGTATCCAGGCTCTCGATAGCAATGCGGCTCTGCTCGATGCGCTCGTGGATTTCAACCTTCATACCCTGCAACAGCTCGACGAAGAAAGCATGCTGTTCGGCATTCATGTAGTCATCGGCCGGCATGGCCAGCAACTTTTCCTTTGTCATTGATTTCTCTATAAAAAAAACGTGCATTAAGGCGAATTAAGGAGCGGCTCTGCGTTGCCGTAAAAGCGCCATAGTCTCCAAGCGCCACCTGGCACTCAATTTACGAGGGGCGGCAGTCTAAGGCCGCCTTGGGCAGTCGGCAACTCATTTGCTAAACAAGCGCCAATTAGCCGACAAATAAACGTCAGCCATCGCCGCGCATCATTAAATCCGGCACAGCAAAAAGGGCCCGGATTGGCCCTTAAGCAGCGATTCGACAGCGTCTTGGCCAGCTCGTGCGAACAGAGTTGTGCTAAATGACGCCCACTTCCTTGATGATTCCCCCGAATATAAGCGCCAATGGCCATCAAGGTAAAGCCATTCGCCATTAGGTAGGGGTATGCCTGAGGCCTATAAAGCGACGACTCGCCCTTCCAGTGCACTCAATCGCGCTGCATCGAGCACCTTTGCTGACGCGACCGCGTCATGCGGGTTGACCGGATTAAGTCCCTCACCTGCCAGCGCAGCCTGTAGCTGTTGATAAAACGCCAGCCAGCAGCCCTGCTCAGTGGGCACACGCTCACGCAGCTCACCTTGCACAAACCAGCCCCATCGCTGCTGATCTTCAACACCCCAGCGCGCGCCTTCCGACTTTGGCGTCAGCCCCGCCAGAGCAGCTTCTTCCTGACAGTCCAGGCCCTCGACGGTGTAACAGCCTCCGTTTCCGCTGACCCGGAATCGCGGGCCGGGCGCGTTTTGCAGACAACTGCCCCACAAATGCGAGACCACGCCACTCGCATGGGTCAGGGAGACAAAAAACTGATGATCGAAAGGCTGATCAGGAGCCGAGAAATCCAGCTCTGCATAAACCCTCGCCACCGGCCCGAACAGCACCAGCGCTTGATCCACCAGATGACTGCCCAGATCGCGCAACATGCCACCACCTGCGGCCTTGCCTACCGATTTAGGCGAATAGCGCTCAACCCGGGATTCAAAGCGGGTGATTTCACCCAGTCTCCCCTCGTCGATCAGTTTGCGCACCGTCAGAAAGTCTGAATCCCAGCGCCGGTTCTGGTAAACGCTGAGCATCACCCCTTTACGTTCGGCCAATTTCACCAACGTCTGAGCCTGCGCCGCATCGGCGGCAAAGGGCTTGTCGCTGACCACCGCAATTCCTGACTCAATCGCCTCACGGATCAAGTCGGGCCTGGAAGCCATGGGTGTAGAGATCGCAACCGTATCCACACCAGCAGCGACCAGGTCGGCCAGGCTATCAAACGCCTGGGCTTCAGGATGATCCTGAGCAAGCTCGGCTCGACGTTCTGCAGATCGAGTAACGACGCCAACAAAGGTCGCCTCTCGCAGACTGGCGATCAGCGGCGCGTGAAAATAGCGTCCACCCTTGCCATAGCCGACTAAGCCAATACGCATGAAATTCTCCTTCTGATCCAGAAAAACCACCTTAAACGAATAAGCACCATGGTCAACCCAGGAAAATACCTATACAACAATCGTCACGCGTACAATTATTTGTACAAAGAGGCTCATTGCCATCTATGATGGTATCGATGCCAACGGATGTGCATGAGGGCGGCCGCAACCCTCTCGACCAGGGAACAGGATCATGCGATTTGTCCTTAGCGAGCCTGCCGATCATGCTATTCAACTCTGCAAAAAAAGAATTGTCAGTTCTCCAGCAAATCATTGACCGCCAGGCGAGCCTGCTCAAGGCCATCGACCGCTCAATGGCCGTCATTGAATTCGATACCCGTGGCGTGGTGCTGAGCGCCAATGAAAACTTTGTGAAAACAATGCGCTGTCGAGCCGAAG
This sequence comes from Pseudomonas folii, assembly GCF_014357575.1. Lineage (GTDB taxonomy): Bacteria > Pseudomonadota > Gammaproteobacteria > Pseudomonadales > Pseudomonadaceae > Aquipseudomonas > Aquipseudomonas folii. The sequence goes on from NZ_JACONW010000049.1 coordinate 16,994, forward strand.
ATATCATCGGCAAAGAACACAAACGGTTTTGTACACCCGCCTACGCCCGCAGCGCTGAATACCAGCAGCTGTGGTCGCGCCTGCGCGCCGGTGAGTTCGTCTCGGGCACGTTCCTGCGGATGACCGGTGACGAGCAACAGGTCTGGCTGGAGGCCAGCTACAACCCGATCAAGGACGAATCGGGCAATGTGATCAAAATCGTCAAGTACGCAATGGATGTCACCGCGAAGGTCGAAGCGGACTGTGAAGCAAGAAGCAAACTGGCGGCCCTGGACCGAGCCATGGGCGTAATCGAATTCGACCTCAATGGCCAGATTCTGCGTGCCAACGACAACCTGACGCGACTGCTTGGTTATCGGGAAGCCGATCTGATCGGTAAAAATCACCGCATTCTGTGCCCGCCAGAACTGACCAGCAGTGACGAATACCGTGACTTCTGGCAGCAATTGAATCGGGGCGAATTTTTCAGCGGGCAGTTCAAAAGGATCGGTCGCAACGGCAACGCTTTATGGCTGGAGGCCAGCTATAACCCCGTATATGACGCCAATGGCAAATTGTTCAAAGTAGTCAAATTTGCTGCAGACATCACCTCACGCGTTGAACAGCACGAACGTGACGCCAGCAGCGCCGCACAGGCGTATCACATCTCGGTCGAAACACAGACAGTCGCCGAACAAGGCACTTTGGTGATTCATCAGGCTGCCGATGAAATGCGCCAGATATCGTCGAGCATCGAGGCCTCCTCGCGCATCATTTCCCAACTGGGAGAGCGCTCGGAGCAGATCACAACCATCGTCAACACCATTCGCAGTATCGCCGAGCAAACCAACCTTCTGGCTCTCAATGCTGCCATTGAGGCTGCACGGGCAGGCGATCAGGGGCGCGGCTTCGCGGTCGTGGCAGACGAAGTCAGGCAACTGGCCGGACGTACCAGCCGCTCCACCGCCGAGATATCCGAAATGATCGGCATGATTCAAACCGAAACCCAGCAGGCGATTACCAGCATGAGTCACACCCGGACCAACGCTATCAAAGGCGTAGACCTGGCAGATCAGGCCGGTTCGGTCATTGTCCGGATCAGTGAAGGCACCAGTAATGCTGTGGATGCGGTGAGAGCGTTTGCGCAAGATGCAAGGCGTTGATCTCGACTCTCGCATTCGCCGGAGATCTGTAGGAGCTGCCGCAGGCTGCGATAGCGTTATATGCAAGTGAGTACATGGCGGCCTTCGGCAGTTCCTACAGCCAATCGTTTGCTGCAAGACCGCGCGGTGCCATGGTCATCACGGCGGCCCCAACAGGAAAACTTCCACCGAAAGACGAATAAAAAAAGGCCGCTCAATGAGCGGCCTTCTTTATTGGCGCACGATCAAACCATCAGAAGCGTTCGATCTTGGCCTTGCTTTCCAGCTGTGCACGGTAAGCAGCGAAATCCTGCTGACCGGCACGCGACGCCAGGAAGCGACGGTACTGGGACTTCTCTTCATCTGTTGCTGGCGTAGCCTCGTTGACGCCATTGAGGCGCACGATCACGAAACTGCCATCGGCCAGCGAAAGGCTGGTGAATTCCGGCTTGTCCTTGCCTTCAGGCTTGGGCATGCGGAACAACGCTTGCAGCACGGCAGGATCGACACCTTCCTGACCGCGAGTAACCGCTTCCATCACCTTCCAGCTCTGACCCTCCTGCTTGGCAGCCAGCGGAGTCTTGCCGTCGCGCAGACCCGCCAACAGCGCTTCGCCTTTGGACTTGACTGCTTCGGCAGCGTGATCCTTGACCAGCTTGGCACGAATCGCAGTGGCTACAGCTTCCAGAGGCAGCTGTTCAGGCATGCGATGTTCCTTGGAGCGGACCACCAGAATGGTTTCAGGATCCAGTTCCAGTGCGTTGCTGTTGGAGCCCTCTTCCAGCACTTCGGGGCTGAAAGCTGCCTGAATGACCGCACGGTTGGCCGTCAGGCCTTCACCACCTTCACGACCGAATGGTGCAGTCGTTTGCACTTTCAGACCCAGCTCCTGAGCTGGCTGAGCCAGATCGGATGCTTCGAACGCCGAATCTTCGAGTTGCTTGGCAGCCTCGACGAAACGTTGCTCGACTTGCTGCGACTTCAGATCGTTGGTCAGTTTTTCCTTCAGGCTGGCAAAGCTCGGCACTGAAGGCGCTTCAACGCCCAACAGCTTGATCAGGTGCCATCCGAAATCGCTGCGCACCGGTGCCGACACTTGATCCTTGTTCAGCGCATACAGCGCCTCTTCAAAGGCTGGATCGTAAACACCCTTGCCTGCATAGCCCAGATCCCCCCCCTTGGATGCCGAACCCGGATCCTGAGAGAACTCTTTGGCCAGCGCCGCAAAATCTTCGCCCTTCGCCAGACGCTGTTGAATTTCTTCAATCTTCGCCTTGGCCTGCTCGTCAGTCATCTTGTCGTTCACATCGATGAGGATGTGCGCGCCACGACGCTGCTCGGCGAGATTGGCAATTTCCTTCTGATAGGCCGCCTGCAAATCTTCGTCCTTGACCTTCACCTTGTCGAAGAAGTCAGACTTCTTCAGCTCGACGTAATCAAGCACCACTTGCTCGGGGCTCATGAACTCTTTGGCGTGTTCGTCGTAGTGAGCCTTGACTTCGTCGTCGGTCACTTTGACAGCCGAAGCATCGGCCTTCAGGGTCAGCGAAGCGAAATCGCGCGTCTGTTTTTCCAAACGGGCAAAAGCATCAACCTGAGCGTCGGTGACAAACGCGCTACCGGCGACACCGGCACGAACCTGACCGATCAGCATTTCCTGAGCCAGCATCTGGCGGAACTGCATCCGGGTGAAGCCCAACTGGCGGATCACCTGGTCGAAACGATCAGCGCTGAACTTGCCGTCTACCTGAAATTCAGGTGTCTGCAAAATCTGCTGATCCAGCGCAGCTTCCGAGAAAGAGAACTTCGCGTTGTCCGCACCCTGAAGCAACAGCTTGCGATCAACCAGCCCCTTCAGCGCCGAGTCATGAAGCATTTTTTCATCCAGCAGAGCAGGATCGAAATCCTTGCCCAACTGCTGCACCAGCTGACGCCGTTGCATATCGATCGCCTGGCTCAGCTCGGTCTTGGTGATTTCGTCACCGTTGACCTTGGCAGCATCCTGAGCGGTACTGGTTGCGGTAAAAATCGCATCGAATCCAGTCAACGCCATCAATGCGATGATGATTCCGATAATGGTCTTGGCAATCCAGCCTTGTGAATTGTCCCTGATGTTCTGCAGCATGCGTCCCCCAAAACGGTTGTACTGACTAACCAACCGCGGAGCGTGGGTAGAAAGCGGATAGAAGAAAGGCGCATCCGAGGATGCGCCTTCTCGTAACTGGCGAAGCGGACGGGGCTGAAACCCACGACCCGGGTGTGTCAGGCCGGATTCATACCAGCCGCACTACCGCTTCGCTGCCGATACAGAGTGAATCCTGATCGGTTGGGCAAAGGCTTTGAGAACTTAGTTGACAGCTTCTTTCAGTGCTTTACCGGCTTTGAAACCTGGTTTTTTGGCAGCAGCGATTTCCAGCGTCTTACCCGTCTGAGGGTTGCGACCGATGCGTGCTGGACGATCAGTAACGGAGAAGGTACCGAAACCAACCAGTACAACGGAGTCGCCAGCCTTGAGAGCGCCAGTGACGGATTCGATTACTGCGTCCAGCGCACGGCCAGCAGCAGCTTTCGGGATATCAGCGGATGCGGCGATAGCATCAATCAGTTCCGACTTGTTCACTCTAAGTCCCCTTATCTCTATTTTGAGTATGTTTCTAAGTTTTTTTGGTGTAGCAAAAACGAGCGCTGAATGGCCTACAGGCGCTTAGAAGAGCCGCTTTATAACAAGGGCTCCAAAAAGCTGTCAAGAAAGGCCGTCCAGACTAATGCGTGCTAATTCTTTCCTTAGAGTCAGACTCGCGCTTTTCATCCTTCGCAACCATCTCGGGAGCGACATCCGGCAAGGGCTCCGGCGCGTATTGCAGCGCAATTTGCAGGACTTCGTCAATCCATTTAACCGGCTTGATCTGCAAGTCCTGCTTGATGTTGTCCGGAATCTCTTTCAGATCGCGCACGTTTTCCTCTGGAATGATCACCGTTTTGATACCGCCACGGTGTGCAGCCAAGAGTTTTTCCTTGAGGCCGCCGATCGCCAGAACCTGTCCGCGAAGGGTGATTTCACCCGTCATTGCCACGTCAGCGCGCACAGGAATCTGTGTCAATGCAGAAACCAGGGCCGTGCACATGCCTACGCCTGCGCTAGGGCCATCTTTAGGGGTGGCCCCTTCCGGCATGTGGATGTGAGTGTCGCGCTTCTCATGGAAGTCCAGAGGGATTCCCAGGCTCTTGGCGCGGCTACGCACAACCGTCAGCGCAGCAGTGATCGATTCGACCATCACATCACCCAGCGAACCGGTTTTGATCAACTGACCTTTACCTGGCACTACTGCGGCTTCGATGGTCAGCAATTCGCCACCTACCTGCGTCCACGCCAGACCGGTCACCTGCCCGATCTGATCCTGCTGCTCGGCGAGACCGTAGCGGAATTTACGCACACCAAGGAAGTGCTCGAGCATCTCGGCGGTTACGCGAACTGCGAAGCGTTTTTCCAGCGCGTGCTCTTTGACCGCCTTGCGGCAGACCTTGGCAATCTGACGTTCGAGGCTACGCACGCCCGCTTCACGGGTGTAATAACGCACGATGTCGCGAATCGCTTCCTCGTCGAACTCCACTTCGCCTTTCTTCAAGCCGTTGGCCTGCAGCTGTTTCGGCGAGAGGTACTTGACGGCGATATTGATCTTCTCGTCTTCGGTGTAGCCCGGCAAACGGATGACTTCCATCCGGTCCAGCAACGCCGCCGGGATGTTCATCGAGTTCGCGGTGCACAGGAACATCACGTCTGAAAGGTCGTAATCGACTTCCAGATAATGGTCGTTGAAATTGTGGTTCTGCTCCGGGTCCAGCACTTCAAGCAATGCAGAAGCCGGATCGCCACGCATATCGCTGCCCATCTTGTCGATTTCATCGAGCAGGAACAGCGGGTTGCGGACACCCACTTTTGTCATCTTTTGAATCAATCTTCCTGGCATCGAACCGATATAAGTCCGGCGATGACCACGAATCTCAGCTTCATCGCGCACCCCGCCCAGGGCCATGCGGACAAATTTACGGTTGGTCGCGCTGGCAATGGACTCGGCGAGAGAGGTTTTACCCACACCTGGCGGCCCTACAAGGCAGAGAACCGGACCGCGAATTTTCTTCACGCGCTTTTGCACCGCGAGGTATTCGAGGATGCGTTCTTTGACTTCCTCCAGACCGTAATGGTCGGCATCAAGGATGTCTTCAGCGCGAGCCAGATCCAGACGAACCTTGCTCTGCGCCTTCCAAGGCACCTGAACCAGCCAGTCGATGTAGGAACGAACCACCGTGGCCTCTGCAGACATCGGCGACATCTGCTTCAGCTTGTTCAGCTCGGCAGTGGCCTTGGTCAGAGCGTCCTTGGGCAGACCAGCAGCATCGATGCGCTTCTTCAGCTCTTCGATTTCGTTGTGGCCTTCCTCACTGTCGCCAAGCTCTTTCTGAATGGCCTTCATCTGCTCATTCAGGTAGTACTCGCGCTGACTGCGCTCCATCTGCTTTTTGACGCGACCACGAATGCGCTTCTCAACCTGCAACAGGTCGATTTCTGCGTCCAGCAACGCGAGCACATGCTCAACGCGCGCTGGCAGATCAATGATTTCGAGGATTTCCTGCTTCTGCTCGATTTTCAGCGCCATGTGCGCCGCCATGGTGTCGACCAGACGACCAGGCTCATCGATGCTGTTGAGTGAAGACAGGACTTCAGCCGGGACTTTCTTGCCCAACTGAACATATTGTTCGAACTGCGCCAGAAGGCTGCGAACGAACACTTCAGATTCACGATCAGGCGCATCGACCTCATCGATCAGAGTAACTTCGGCCCGGCAATGGCCATCAACTTCGATAAAGCGATCAACGGATCCGCGCTGCTCGCCTTCGACCAGCACTTTGACAGTACCGTCAGGCAGCTTGAGCAATTGCAATACGGTTGCAATGGTGCCGACGTTATAAAGAGCGTCTTCACCAGGATCATCGTCAGCAGGATTTCTTTGTGCGAGCAGCAGGATCTGCTTGTCGCCCGTCATCGCCGCCTCAAGGGCTTCGATAGACTTCTCGCGCCCCACGAACAGCGGGATAACCATGTGCGGATACACCACAACATCGCGCAATGGCAAGAGAGGCAATTCGATGGTCGTTTTCATGATTTCGCCTCTACGGCGGCCATGTGGCCGTGGACTGGAATGAGCTTGAGTCCAAGATGGGGGTAGACACCTGAAAAAACAAGCCTTTAAGCAGGAAATGCAAAAGGGGCCCGAAGGCCCCTTCTTTACTCATGCAGCAGTATCACTCACGCGTCGGGCGCAACCTTGGCAGGCGGCTCGCTGTTTTCGTAGATCAACAGCGGCTTGGACGTGCCTTCAATCACGCTTTCGTCGATCACCACCTTGCTCACATCAGTCTGCGATGGAATCTCGTACATGGTGTCGAGCAGAACGCCTTCGAGGATGGAACGCAGGCCACGTGCACCGGTCTTGCGCTCAAGCGCACGACGAGCAACGGACTTCAGAGCGTCGGTACGGAACTCGAGATCCACACCTTCCATTTCGAACAGCTTGGCGTACTGCTTGGTCAGCGCGTTTTTCGGCTCGGTCAGAATCTGCATCAACGCAGCTTCGTCCAGCTCGTCCAGCGTTGCCAGAACCGGCAGACGACCCACGAACTCAGGGATCAGACCGAACTTGACCAGATCGTCAGGCTCGACTTCACGCAGGGATTCGCCAACCTTCTTGCCTTCTTCCTTGCTGCGCACTTCTGCGTTGAAGCCGATGCCGCCTTTGGTGGAACGGTTTTGAATAACCTTTTCCAGACCAGAGAACGCACCACCGCAGATGAACAGGATGTTACGGGTATCAACCTGAAGGAATTCCTGCTGCGGATGCTTGCGACCACCTTGAGGCGGAACGGAAGCGACCGTGCCTTCAATCAGCTTGAGCAGGGCCTGTTGCACGCCTTCACCGGAAACGTCCCGGGTGATCGACGGGTTATCAGACTTGCGTGAGATCTTGTCGATCTCATCGATGTAGACGATGCCCATCTGGGCTTTTTCTACATCGTAGTCGCACTTCTGCAACAGCTTCTGAATAATGTTCTCCACATCCTCACCCACATAACCCGCCTCAGTGAGGGTGGTTGCGTCGGCGATGGTGAATGGAACGTTCAGCAAGCGGGCCAGTGTTTCGGCAAGCAGCGTCTTACCCGAGCCTGTCGGGCCGATCAGCAGGATGTTGCTTTTGCCGAGCTCGACGTCGTCGTTCTTTTTGTCACGCTGATTCAGACGCTTGTAGTGGTTGTACACCGCTACGGCCAGAACCTTTTTTGCACGCTCTTGACCAATGACGTACTGATCAAGGATGCCGCTGATTTCTTTAGGCGAAGGCAATTTATGCGCGCTGCTCTCGGCCTGTGCTTCCTGCACCTCCTCGCGGATGATGTCATTGCACAGGTCGACGCACTCGTCGCAGATAAAGACCGAGGGGCCGGCAATCAACTTACGTACTTCATGCTGGCTTTTGCCACAGAAGGAGCAATAGAGCAGCTTGCCGTTGTCCTCGCCGTTGCGGGTGTCAGTCATTCGTTCGATCCAAATCCGATAGGCTTGCAACACAAGATGAAGGCTATTGCGGGCTTTTTCAAGCCCGCAAGTGATCAGAGCAACCGACCAACCTTATTTGAGGTACTTAATTAAGCGGGACGCTGACTGATGACTTCGTCGATCAAGCCGTACTCACGAGCGGCTTCTGCACTCATGAAGTTATCGCGGTTGGTGTCACGCTCGATCTCTTCCAGAGTGTGCCCGCTGTGCTTGGCCATCAGCGTGTTGAGACGCTCACGAATGAACAGGATTTCCTTGGCATGGATTTCGATATCCGAAGCCTGGCCCTGGAAACCGCCCAATGGCTGGTGAATCATCACACGGGAGTTCGGCAGGCAGAAACGTTTGCCCGCAGCGCCCGCGGTCAACAGGAACGCGCCCATGCTGCACGCCTGACCGATGCACGTAGTCGATACGTTCGGCTTGATGAACTGCATGGTGTCGTAGATCGACATGCCAGCCGTCACCGAACCGCCCGGTGAGTTGATGTAAAGATGGATATCCTTGTCCGGGTTTTCCGCTTCAAGGAACAGCAGTTGCGCGCAGATCAGGTTGGCCATGTAGTCTTCTACCGGACCTACCAGAAAGATCACTCGCTCCTTGAGAAGGCGCGAATAGATGTCATAGGCGCGTTCGCCACGGGCGGACTGCTCGATAACCATCGGGACCAGGCCGCCGGCGGCCTGGATGTCAGAGTGCTGCTGAATATAAGAATTGCGGGACATGTCTCGCATTCACTCCCAAATAGTCATTTCTTGAATACGCACAAGCCAGCGCGAAGGCTGGCTTGTAGGTGTTTTCTAACGAAAAAACAAATCAGTCAGCTTGTGGGGCTTCCACCGGCTTGACTGCTTCTTCGTAGGAGACCGACTTCTCGGTCACGCTAGCTTTCTGCAAAACAGTATCCACAACTTGCTCTTCGAGCACAACCGAACGTACTTCGTTCATTTGCTGCTCGTTCTTGTAGTACCAGGCCACAACCTGCTCAGGTTCCTGGTAAGCAGAAGCCATTTCCTGAATCATCTCGCGAACGCGGGTGTCATCAGGCTTGAGGTCGAACTGCTTGACCACTTCAGCAACGATCAGACCCAGCTCAACGCGACGCTTGGCTTGCTCTTCGAACAGCTCGGCCGGCAGTTGATCAGGCTTGATGTTGCCACCAAACTGCTGAACAGCCTGGACGCGCAGACGGTTCACTTCGTTTTCCAGCAAGGCTTTTGGCACTTCGATCGGGTTGGCGGCCAGCAAGCCGTCCATTACCTGATTCTTGACCTTGGACTTGATGGCCTGACGCAGCTCGCGCTCCATGTTCTTGCGAACTTCGGCGCGGAAGCCTTCGATACCGGTTTCCTTGATACCGAATTGCTTGAAGAACTCTTCGTTCAGCTCAGGCAGCTTGGGCTCGGAAACAGTGTTGACGGTAACGGTGAACTCGGCAGCTTTACCCGCCAGTTCGAGGTTCTGATAGTCTTCCGGGAAAGTCAGGTTCAGAACACGCTCTTCGCCAGCTTTTGCGCCAACCAGACCGTCTTCAAAGCCAGGGATCATGCGGCCGGAACCCAATACCAGCTGGGTGCCAGTGGCGGAGCCGCCAGCGAATGCTTCGCCGTCAACCTTGCCAACAAAATCGATGTTCAGCTGGTCTTCGTTCTGGGCGGCACGATCAGCCACTTCGAAACGGACGTTCTGCTTGCGCAGGATTTCCAGCATGTTGTCCAGGTCGGCATCAGCCACGTCTGCAGACAGACGCTCAACGGCGATGGACTCGAAACCGGCAACGGTGAATTCCGGGAACACTTCGAAAGTAGCGATGTATTCCAGGTCTTTGCCTTTTTCAAAGGTCTTTGGCTCTACAGCAGGTGCGCCAGCCGGGTTCAGCTTTTGCTCAACCACAGCTTCGTAGAAAGTAGCCTGGATCAAATCACCCAGTGCTTCCTGACGCGCGCCGTCTTCATAACGCTGACGGATCACGCTCATAGGCACTTTGCCTGGACGGAAGCCAGGGATCTTGGCTTTACGTGCGGTCTGCTGCAGACGCTTGTTGACTTCAGTCTCGATGCGTTCGGCAGGCACGCCAATGGTCATGCGGCGCTCAAGAGCGGAAGTATTTTCAACAGAAACTTGCATGGATATTCCTCGTTGCACAGACGTTAGCCGGCGTTTCCGACCCCAGAATCAAGGGCATGCATTCTAGTGGGTCAAACTCAAGAAGTCACCCTACTGAAAAAGGGCGCATATAAAGGAAGGAATCAGACGATCAGCGACTGGCAACCGCAGCTACTCTCGACTGACCGAAACGCGTCTGGCACGGCCTTGCACAAGGCATCACGCACCCAGCCTCAGCGTCGACTCCATTCCGCGAAGCACACCTCGCACGACCGACGGCAGCCAGGCTGGCCGGTCAGCGAGACGAAAAACAATAATCCTGAAACAAAAAAAGCCGCACTAGGCGGCTTTTCTCAAACGTCATGACCGCATAGCAGCTGTGACGCGTTTTAATCTTGGTGCGGACGGAGAGACTCGAACTCTCACACCTTGCGGCGCTGGAACCTAAATCCAGTGTGTCTACCAATTCCACCACATCCGCGTACAAGCTTTTAAAGCAAAGGCGCCAGATTATAAGTCTGGCGCCTTTCTAAATATGGGGTGGACGAAGGGGATCGAACCCTCGACAACGGGAGTCACAATCCCGTGCTCTACCAACTGAGCTACGCCCACCATATTGCATGTAACCGTGACATCTTACTTGCACTTGCCAAAGCTGCCTTAATGGCGCACCCGGCAGGACTCGAACCTGCGACCATCCGCTTAGAAGGCGGATGCTCTATCCAGCTGAGCTACGGGCACTTATATAATCTGTACTCTTTAACGATTACAAATTAAAAGGCTTTTTAATCACACCGAGCTAAGTAACCGCTCCGCCTGATTCAACACCGAACCTCATCTAAACATCGACTTGATTATCAGTGCCAGCTTAACCAGTGCTGGGTTGTACCCGGCAAGTGCGACGAATCTTATAGACGACCCTAAAGGTCGTCAACTCTTTTTTAGAAAAAAATTCAGTTAGATAAAGGAGTTAGGAGAATATGCAGACCAAGCGCCTTTGCCCACGCGCGATGACATGCGAGAATGCGCGCTCTTTTCCGATCCCTCTCGATGGTTAATCACGCGTAATGACTGCAAAACTAATCGACGGCAAAGCGATCGCAGCCAGCCTGCGTCAGCAGATCGCCAAACGGGTCGCCGAACGTCGCGAGCAAGGCCTGCGAACACCCGGCCTCGCCGTGATTCTGGTGGGCAGCGACCCTGCTTCCCAGGTCTATGTCTCCCACAAGCGTAAAGACTGTGAAGAAGTCGGCTTTGTCTCTCAGGCCTACGACCTGCCCGCCCAGACGTCACAAGCAGAACTGACCGATCTGATCGATCGTCTCAATGATGATGCGAACATCGACGGCGTGCTGCTGCAATTGCCACTGCCCGAACATCTGGATGCCTCCCTGTTGCTGGAACGCATTCGCCCGGACAAAGACGTGGATGGCTTCCATCCCTATAACGTCGGTCGCCTGGCCCAGCGCATTCCGCTGCTGCGCCCCTGCACACCTAAAGGCATCATGACCCTGCTGGAAAGCACCGGTGTCGATCTCTATGGTCTGGACGCGGTCGTGGTGGGCGCTTCCAACATTGTCGGTCGCCCTATGGCCATGGAGTTGTTGCTGGCCGGTTGTACAGTGACCGTAACCCACCGCTTCACCAAAGATCTGGCGGGCCACGTTGGCCGTGCTGATCTGGTGGTGGTAGCGGCTGGCAAACCGGGTCTGGTCAAAGGCGAGTGGATCAAGGAAGGCGCTATCGTGATCGACGTTGGCATCAACCGTCAGGACGATGGCAAGCTGGTCGGCGATGTGGTGTACGAAACCGCCCTGCCCCGCGCTGGCTGGATCACGCCGGTGCCGGGTGGCGTAGGCCCGATGACTCGCGCCTGCCTGCTCGAAAACACCCTGTACGCAGCAGAGACCCTGCACGGCTGATCGTCGTGTCACGGGGTAAATGAAAACGGCACCCCGAGGGGTGCCGTTTTTCATCGCGCAGAGGCCTTACTTCTTGGCCGCTTCCCAGCTCTTCAGCAAATCAGAGTAAGCGATGGTTTCGCCCTTCGGCTTCTCATTCGCCAGCTTGCGTTGTGGGGCCAGGAACTTGCCGCCACTCTGCTCAGCTTTGGTGTACCACTCTTCCGCCGAGGTTTCCGGGTTCATTTTAGGCGCGCACTTACTGGCGTCCTGAACCTTGGAGCGCTCGATACGCGTCATGATCGCATCCTGATCCTTGGCCAGACCGTCCAGTGCCTGCTGTGCGGTTTTCTCACCGGTTACGGCCTCGGCGACGTGACTCCACCACAGCTGCGCGAGTTTCGGATAATCCGGCACGTTGGTCCCGGTAGGCGACCATTGGACCCGGGCCGGGCTGCGGTAGAACTCTACGAGACCACCGAGTTTGGGCGCCAGCGCGGTCATCTCCTTGGAGTTGATGTCCGATTCACGAATCGGCGTCAGGCCCACGATGGTTTTCTTCAGGGAAACGCTTTTCGACGTCACAAACTGAGCGTAGAGCCAGGCAGCCAGACGTTTTTTCTCGTCGGAAGATTTCAGGAAGGTCCAGGAACCCACATCCTGATAACCCAGCTTCATGCCTTCTTTCCAGTACGGGCCTTTTGGCGACGGCGCCATACGCCATTTCGGGGTGCCATCGGCGTTCATCACGGGCAGACCCGCTTTGGTCATGTCAGCTGTAAACGCGGTGTACCAGAAAATCTGCTGAGCCACGTTACCTTGCGAAGGCACCGGCCCGGATTCGGAGAACGTCATGCCCGCGGCCTCAGGCGGCGCATAGGCTTTCAGCCAGTCGATGTATTTCTGGGTTGCAAACACTGCCGCTGGCCCGTTGGTGTCGCCGCCGCGGGTAATGCTGGAACCCACCGGGCGGCAGTCTTCTACCCGAATACCCCACTCGTCCACCGGCAAACCATTAGGCAGCCCTTTGTCGCCACTGCCCGCCATGGAGAACCAGGCATCGGTGAAGCGCCAGCCCAGCGATGGGTCTTTCTTGCCGTAGTCCATGTGACCGTAAACTTTCTTACCGTCGATTTCCTTCACGTCTTCGCTGAAGAACTTGGCAATGTCTTCATACGCCGACCAGTTGACCGGCACGCCCAGTTCATAGCCGTACTTGGCCTTGAACTTCTCTTTCAGGTCTGCGCGATCAAACCAGTCAGCGCGGAACCAGTAAAGGTTGGCGAATTGTTGATCGGGCAGCTGATACAGCTTGCCGTCCGGCGCCGTGGTGAACGAGGTGCCAATGAAGTCTTTGAGGTCCAGCGTCGGCGAAGTGACCTTGCTGCCTTCAGGACTTGCCATCAAGTCGGTCAGGGACATCGCTTTACCGTAGCGGAAATGGGTACCGATCAAGTCGGAGTCATTCACCCAGCCGTCATAAATGCTTTTGTCCGACTGCATGGCGGTCTGCAGTTTTTCAATGACGTCACCTTCCTGCAGCAGGTCATGGGTGACTTTGATGCCCGTGATTTCGGTGAAGGCCTTGGCCAGGGTTTTCGATTCATATTCGTGGGTGGTCAAGGTTTCGGAAACCACCTTGATGTCCATGCCGCGAAACGGTTCGGCGGCCTTGATGAACCACTCCAGTTCTTTCAATTGTTCGGCATCGGAAAGCGTGCTCGGCTTGAACTCGCTGGCCGCCCACTTCTTGGCCGCATCTTCATATTGATCGGACCATGCCGAAACGCTCAATCCGCTGAGCATCACCATTGTCGCGAGCGTCACGCTATGTCGCAGCTTGTTTTTCTTATTGAACATAGACACCTCCAGTGTTGTTTCTTATGTAGTCCCGCTTCGAATATCGCTTACCGGATCAGCCAGGCATTGCGCTCATCCGTTCTCTAACCCCACCGCATCACTACCAGGAGCCACACCAGAGAAATCCCTGAAGCAACCCAGATACTCCAGTCAGTCGCGCCAATCACCAGCAGATGCAGATAAGCGCTACCCAACAGCCCGATGAACAGTCGGTCGCCACGGGTGGTGGCAATCGGCAGAAAACCACGACGCTCAATACTGGCCGAGCGCAATTCCCACACCGTCATCCCAGCCAACAGCAATGCAATGCTGCCGAAGAAGATCGCGGTGGGCAGTGTCCAGGACATCCACTCCATTTTTTCGACTCCTCAGACCCGACCAAGAGCAAAGCCCTTGACCACGTGGTTACGAACGAACCAGATCACCAGCATGCCGGGCAAGATGGTCAACACCCCCGCCGCCGCCAGGACGCCCCAATCAATACCCGACGCCGAGACTGTGCGCGTCATCACCGCCGCGATCGGCTTGGCGTTGACCGACGTCAGGGTGCGAGCCAGCAGCAGTTCAACCCAGGAAAACATGAAGCAGAAGAACGCCGTCACACCGATACCCGAGCCGATCAGCGGCACAAATATCTTTGCGAAAAACTTGGGAAAGCTATAACCGTCGATATAGGCGGTTTCATCGATCTCCTTGGGCACACCGGACATGAAGCCCTCCAGAATCCACACCGCCAATGGCACGTTGAACAGGCAATGAGCCAGCGCTACAGCAATATGGGTATCGAACAGTCCGATGGACGAGTACAGCTGGAAGAATGGCAGCAGGAAAACCGCAGGCGGTGCCATGCGATTGGTCAGCAACCAGAAGAACAGGTGCTTGTCGCCCAGAAAACGATAGCGGGAAAACGCATAAGCGGCGGGCAATGCGACGCTTAGCGAGATCACGGTATTGAGGCAAACGTAGTACAGAGAATTAATGTAGCCGCTGTACCAGCTTTCGTCGGTGAAAATCACCTTGTAATTGGCCAGGGTGAAATCCTGTGGCCACAAGGTCAGGCCGCCGAGGATTTCAGTGTTGGTCTTGAACGACATGTTCACCAACCAATAGATCGGCACCAGCAGAAACAGCAGGTAAATCCACAGCGGTATGATTTTGCGCAGGTTCATGTCCGCCTCCTCAGTTCTTTTCGCTATGGGTCATGGCGGTGTAGAACACCCACGACACGAGCAGGATGATCAGGAAATACACCAGCGAGAACGCCGCCGCAGGGCCCAGGTCGAATTGGCCCAGCGCCATGGTGGTCAGGGTCTGACTAAGGAAAGTGGTGGAGTTGCCCGGGCCGCCGCCGGTCAGCACGAACGGTTCGGTGTAGATCATGAAACTGTCCATGAAGCGCAGCATCACGGCGATCAGCAACACACTCTTCATCTTCGGCAGCTGGATATGCCGGAACACCGCCCAACTGGAGGCCCGATCAATACGTGCCGCCTGGTAATAAACGTCCGGGATCGCCCGCAAGCCGGAGTAGCAGAGCAACGCAACCAGCGACGTCCAGTGCCAGACGTCAATGATCAGCACCGTTACCCAGGCGTCCGATGCGTTGGCCGCGTAGTTGTAATTGATGCCGAGAACGTTGTTCAGCGTATAGCCCAGCAAACCAATATCGCCCCGGCCAAAGATCTGCCAGATGGTGCCGACGACGTTAAACGGAATCAGCAGCGGGATGGTCATGACGATCAGACAGACCGTCGACCAGCGTCCCTTGCTCGGCATGCATAACGCGATAGCGATCCCCAATGGAATTTCGATCAGCAGCACACACGCCGAATAGATGAACTGGCGCAGTAACGAGTCATGCAGACGAGGGTCCTGCAAGACCTGCCTGAACCAGTCGGTGCCGACAAAGTAGCGGCTGGACTGGTCGAAGATGTCCTGCACCGAATAGTTGACCACGGTCATCATCGGGATGATGGCGCTGAACGCCACCAACAGGAAAACCGGTAATACCAACCACCACGCCTTGTTGTTCTGAACCTTATTCATGGCCTGACTCCAGCAAGTAATCGTCGGCATAGACCATCAGCCACTGGCTCGGGAAGCTGATCCAGGCCTGACCCACGGGCACCGTTTTGTCCTCCTGCAGCCGCACCTTCAAGGCTTGCCCGGCCAGGCGCAGGGTTAGAATCTTGTAAGTGCCAAGGTCTTCAACGTGGCTGACTTCGGCGCACAGCGCGTCATCCACAGGACCGTCCCAAACGTGCACGAACTCCGGACGAATGCCGATCTTCAAGGTGCTCCATTGCTTCTCGGCAATGAGCTGCTGCATTGATTCGGACAGCGGTAAATGAACATCGCCGAAGCCCACACCACCCGCTTGCGGAGTCACATCAATGAGGTTCATTCCGGGGCTACCGATGAAATAACCAACGAACGTGTGGCGTGGTTTTTCGAACAACTCTCGTGGCGTACCGAACTGGACAATCGCGCCGCCGTACATCACGGCGATCTTGTCGGCGAAGGTCGAAGCTTCCAGTTGATCGTGGGTGACGTAGACCATGGTGATATTGAACTGCTCGTGAATCTGCTTGAGCTTGCGCCGCAGCTTCCACTTCAAATGCGGGTCGATCACCGTCAGCGGCTCGTCAAACAGAATCGCTGACACGTCATCGCGCACCAGCCCACGGCCCATGGAGACTTTCTGCTTTTCATCAGCGGTGAGGTTGCGAGCCTTTTTCTTCAGTAAGGGCTGCAGGTCCAGCACGTCGGCAATTTCATGGACTTTGGTGTGCACCCGCTTTTCGTCCATGCCCTGGTTGCGCAAGGGAAAAGCGAGATTGTCGTACACCGTCATGGTGTCGTAGACCACCGGAAACTGAAAAACCTGAGCAATGTTGCGCTGCTCCGGCGACAGGTCGTTGACCACCTTGGAGTCGAACATCACCTGACCTTCCGAAGGGCTGAGCAACCCGGAAATGACGTTCAGCAAAGTCGACTTTCCACACCCGGAAGGCCCCAGCAGTGCATACGCCCCGCCCTGCTCCCAGATATGACTCATCTCGCGAATAGCGTAGTCCTCTGGCCCGTTCGGATGTTTGCTATAGCTGTGAGCGAGGTTTTGCAGTCGGATCTCGGCCATCAGGCAACCCTCGCCATACGCAAGCCGGGTGCCTGAATCAGGCGGCCCTGCTCATCGAACACAAACAATTTATGGGTCGGGATGTACACCCGAATAGACGCATCAACGTCGTAGGCATGTACCCCCGGCAAGTGCAGAACCAGCGGGAAATGTTCGTTACGCACATGCAGAAAGGTTTCCGAGCCGCTGATTTCCGCCAGCTCCACGGTCACCGCCAGCTCAAGGTCATCGTCGTTTGACGGCACCAGACTCAAGTGGCTGGGGCGCACCCCAAAGCGGTAATTGCCATCGCCGATCTTGCGCAGGTCAACGTTGAGGGGGAAATGCACGAAATTGGCAAAGCTGACTTCGCTGCCCTGAATGCGCCCGGGCATCAAATTGATGGGCGGCTCGGAGAACAACTCGGCCGCCAGCACGGTTTGCGGCTGGTGATAGACCTCAGGTGTGCGACCACTCTGAATCACCCGTCCTTCATGCAGCACCGTGGTCGTGCCGCCGAGTGCCAGCGCCTCATTAGGCTCGGTGGTGGCATAAATGGCGATGGTGTGACGGGCTTCGAACAGCTCGCGCATTTCCTGGCGCAACTCTTCGCGCAGCTTGTAATCGAGGTTGACCAGCGGTTCATCGAACAGAATCAGGTCGGCATCCTTGACCAGCGCCCGGGCCATGGCGGTGCGTTGCTGCTGACCGCCGGACAATTCCAATGGATAACGGGTCAGAAACTTCTCGATGCGCAGCATTTTCGCGGTTTCCAGCACTTTGCTCTGGATCACGTCAGCGGCCACACCGGCCTGCCGCAATGGCGAAGCGATGTTCTCAAAGACGGTCATGCTCGGGTAATTGATGAACTGCTGATACACCATCGACACATTGCGATGGCGAACGGCCGTCTGGGTGACGTCCTTGCCATTCATCAGGATGCGACCGCGATCAGGCTTGTCCAGCCCGGCCATCAGCCGCATCAGACTGGTCTTGCCAGACAGCGTACGGCCCAGCAAGACATTGAAAGAACCGGGTTCGAAACTCAACGAAGCGTCATCGATCCAGGTTTGGCCGTCGACCACACGGCTGACGTGCTCCAGCGTTAAAGACATGGCTTGCCCTTTTTTGTCAGTTCTTATTCAGGGTGTGCGCGAATTCTTGTCAGGAGATAGCGACAATCGTGCCAAACCGGGCATTGCTACACACAGGCCCGAGATAGAGCCTCGGCGCGATATCACCAGGCTAATGGGCGTTCGGTGCTGAACAAAAGTGAACAGTAAAAACTGAACACCTGAACAAACTGAACATTGACTTTGAACAATCCTGAGCGACACTGGATGCACGCACGGGATTGGACGCCCGTGCCAGATCCATAAAAAAATAAAAATACATGCAGGATCCACCATGGCCATACACCGTGCATCCGTTGCTCATGACGCCATCATCCGAGACTCATGGTCCCGCTGTCGGGACTTTGGTCTGAGTCATCAGTCCAGCCCCTCTTTCGGCCAATTGCCGAAGGATCAGGTATCGCAGTTACTGGAGCGCCATCAGGCGCTGGTGCACACCACCCACCAGGAAGTCCTGCCTTTTTACGAAAACATCCTGAGTAACTCCAACTGCCTGATCATGCTGGCCGACGATCGAGGCCAGTTGCTCAAATCGTGGGGCAACCAGCGCTTTGTCGAACCCTCTCACGCTCATGGCTTCATGGCAGGCGCCAGCTGGGTCGAAAGCGCTACGGGCACCAATGCCATTGGCACCGCGCTGGTCTGCGAACAGGCGGTGCACATCGAGCACAACGAACACTTTCTCAAAGCCAACCGCTTCATGACCGGCTCGGCGGCGCCTGTTTACGACGCAGCGCGGCGATTGATTGCGGTACTGGATGTCTCCAGCGACAGCTTCCTGCCGCCTTCTCACACGCTGGGCATGGTGAAAATGATGAGCCAGTCGGTAGAAAACCGGCTGATCCTCGATCAATTTCAGGACAGCCACTTCCAGCTGACCTTCAACACCGGGCTGAACAACCTCGACAGTCAGTGGGCAGGTTTGCTGATATTTGATGAAAGCGGGCGGATCATCAGCGCCAACCGACGCGCCGATAATCTGCTGGGAGTGAGCCTGAAGCGGACGAGCATCGAGGCACTGTTCAATAACCCGACGGCTTTTCTGCTCAATCAGCCTGAGGGCCTGCCCTTCTCCC
Source organism: Pseudomonas folii (assembly GCF_014357575.1). Lineage (GTDB taxonomy): Bacteria > Pseudomonadota > Gammaproteobacteria > Pseudomonadales > Pseudomonadaceae > Aquipseudomonas > Aquipseudomonas folii. The sequence goes on from NZ_JACONW010000049.1 coordinate 35,919, forward strand.
TGCTGGCCTCGGGCAACAACCGCTTTCATGGCGTATTGAAACGCCCCAAACGCAATCCGCTGAAAATGCATGTTTTCCAGCCCGCGCTGAAACCGACGGTGCAGGAAACTGTGCCCCTGTCTGCCGTCAGTCTGGGAGACGCCAAGGTCGATAAAGCCGTGCGTCAGGCTGAGCGGCTGCTTGAGAAGAACATCGCTCTGCTGATCCATGGCGAAACCGGGGTGGGTAAAGAGGTGTTCGTCAAAGCCTTGCACAACGCCAGTTCCCGATCCGCCAAGCCACTCATAGCGGTCAACTGCGCAGCGATTCCGGCCGAGCTGGTGGAGTCGGAGCTATTTGGCTATGAAAAAGGCGCGTTCACCGGCGCGCACCATAAAGGCAGCATTGGCCTGATCCGCAAGGCCGACAAGGGCACGCTGTTCCTCGACGAAATCGGCGACATGCCGCTGACGGTCCAGGCGCGTCTGTTAAGGGTGCTTCAGGAACGTTGCGTACAGCCGTTGGGCAGCAGCGAATTGCATCCAGTGGACGTGCGATTGATATCCGCGACCAACCGTAATCTTCGCGACGAAGTATTGGCCGGGCGCTTTCGTCAGGATTTGTATTACCGGATCAGCGGGCTGAATCTCGAACTCCCTCCGCTGCGTGAACGCACCGACAAGGCTGCACTGGTTCAGCGAATCTGGGAGCAGCATCGGGAAGCGCAGCAGACTCGAGGTTTCGAGCCGAAAGTGCTGGCATTGTTTGATCGTCACCCGTGGCCAGGGAACCTGCGTCAGCTCAGCAATGTGATTCAGGTGGCATTGGCCTTGGCGGATGATGAAGTGATCGGCACCGAGCATCTTCCGGATGATTTCTTTGCGGATCTGGAGATGAGTTTGCAGGATGCGCCGCCAGTATTCAGCGACAAAGTACAGCTGCACAAGACGGAAGACCTGGATGAGCTATTGCGGGATGCTGGCGGGAATATTTCCCAGTTGGCCAAGCGCCTGGGGGTGAGCCGCAATACGCTTTACAAGCGGTTGCGGGAACGGCAGGGTTGAGCCA